>NZ_JAMXXC010000004.1:0-231982 GCF_024129855.1 Acinetobacter lwoffii | reverse complement strand
TTTCTACCATCAATCAATGAAAATAATTTCGATCAATCAACCAGTAAAAATCCACACAAGTTGTTCTTCATAATCTCTTAATGATCTTCTTAAAACCTCGTCAGCTTTAAGCTCCAACCCAATCACTTAACGTTTCGTTTCATGCATTGCGTTGGTGTGCTGCGTATTCTATACAGTTTCAAAACGAGCGCAAGGGATTTTCTTTAAAATATTCAAAAAAACCATTCATGCGTTTATTTTTTAATCTGAAAGGCTATTTTTAACACTTTTTTTGCGCTTTTCTAGCTAATTCCACATGAAAATTTTAAGCAAATGTTAATTTTCTAGCCCTCATCTCATAAAAAAGATCACCTTTATAGTGATCTTTTTGATTCTTCATCAAAATATTTTAATTTGCCTGCTCAGCGAGCCAAGTCATAAATTTTTGACGCTCAGCTTTAGAAGCCTTCTGCCATAATTGAATCAGCTGCTGATCATTCTGTTCTGCTGACTGAGTATATATAGCTGCCGGTTGATTAACTGCTGTCGCAGCTTGAGTTGTCATATCCACTTTTTTAGTCAACACACGATTTCCAAACCATGGTTTCGCTGCATCTTTAGCGCCCGTCTGCTGGACTAAGAGCTGATTTTTTGCATCATATAGACCAATAATGGGCTGATCTTTATATTTTTGCGCTGCATCAAAATCTTTAGGCGCCTGAATGAGCGCTAAACGATAAGTTTCGCCATCTTTAAGGCTTGGTGTTTTTACCGTAACCACACCTGACTTTAAAATGTCATGTGAATTGTCTGAATGCTGGAAAAATTCGTTATAGCGTACGCTGATCGCATTTACACCTGCATCCAAGCTATAAGTCTGATTAGAACGTAATAGACCCGAGTTCACCTCTTGATCATTTACGGCAACAATTTTTATTTCTTCAGGTACTGTGACGGTCACTGCCGAAAAAACTGGTGTGCTAAACAGAAACACTGCTGCAGTTGCCGCAATACGTAAACCCATATCCTATACTCATTTTTGGTTGTTTATTAAAAATTAGCTGCACTATGCCGCGTCTAAATGACAATCTTATGACAAAAGCTGGAGCGATACAGCCTGTGTTCTTAGCATTTATTTGGCTAGACATATTACATCACATCTAAATACAACTCGAAGACATAAAAAAGAAGCATCAACGTGCTTCTTTTAAATCTACTTTTTAATCTAAAATTATTTATGCAAAGGTCTTAAAGCGCTCTGCATCATCCATAAAGGTTTTTTCCCCTGCAGGAGCTTCAATCGAACCAAATACCAGTTGAGCGCGAAGCTTCCAGTGAGATGGTATTTCGAAAGTTTGTGCAACTTCTTCATCAATAATTGGATTGTAGTGCTGCAATGAGGCACCGATATTTTTTTCTGCCAAAGCGGTCCAGGTTGCAAACTGTGCAATAGCGGAAGAATGCTCAGACCAGACCGGAAAGTTATCGGCATAGAGTGCGAACTGCTCCTGCATCGACTTCACCACATTCTGATCTTCATAAAACAGTGCGGTACCATAACCTGCAGCAAAAGCATTGATCTTGCTATTGGTTGATTCAAATGCATCAGCTGAAACCAGGTCACGTAAAGTTTCACGTACAATATGCCAGAATGTATCGTGTGATTGACCAAACAAAATCACGACACGCGAAGTTTGCGAGTTAAAAGATGACGGGCTGTGCTTCACCGCATCTTTAATGATTTTCTCAATTTCTGTCTGATCCAGATCTACATTTTTTCCAATTGAATAAATGCTACGGCGTTGTTTAATCTGATCTAAAAATGCCATGAACCCACCTCTTTATATTTTGATTATTTGAAAATCGATAAAGTTATATTACGTACTTTAAGCACCCAAGACAGGTGCATTTCGATAACAATGTGTTTTATTTATAGAACAATCAGATTTAGATCTGGGTAGCGTATTTGTATCTAATTTTATCCGCAGCTTCCATGCTGTCACATATAAAGTGTTCTATAAACTTTTAATTAAATACTTTGAAACGATGCTGATCCGGTTTTTGTAATTTTGCTTCTACTGTTTGTTCAATTGACCCAAAGCAAAGTTGTGCGCGTAATAACCAGTTCTTTTCAATCTGAAAATGCTCTGCGACCCTTTCATCAATCAGTGGATTATAATGTTGCAAGGATGCTCCCAAACCAGAATCTGCCAGCGTCATCCACACAGCAAATTGCGCCATACCGGAAGTTTGTTCCGACCACGCTGGAAAATCCTCACTATTTAATGGCATTTTCTTTTGCAATTGTTGAATCACGGCTTGATCTTCATAAAACAAAACCGTGCCATAGGCAGCAGCACATTGATTCAACTTGATTTCCATCCCTTCGTAAATATATGCCGGCATATGCTGACGCTGTACCTGTTTCACAATTTCCCAGAATTGATGATGAGAATCTGCGAATAACACCACAATGCGCGTAGTTTGAGAATCATAAGCCGAAGGACAACTCCGCACTGCTTCCTGAATGATTTCGCTAAGATAAGCCTGACTAGAATGTACCCGCTTACCGAGTTGATCGATACTACGGCGCTTTTTCAATTGATCGACAAAAGTCAATTCTAAATCATCATTCAGTTTATTTTTTCTTGAAAATTTAAAATCCTTGGTTATATCGCTTGTTAATACCTGACCAATCTTATTTAGCAATGCCATTTTCTACCCCACAAAAAACAAGCCAAATCAGCTTAGAGAATCCCCTACAATTATAAGGCCTTTATTAAGATAGGCAGATTTAGTGGTGGTTTTACTGTCGGTTTTTACAACACTCGAACTGGCTAAAAACAATAAACTCCGCACTTGGCGGAGTTTATGTGAAGCATTGCGCATTATTTATTTTTCAGTTTCAAATAATGCAGCAACAAAAGATTTGGCAGAGAATGGACGCAAGTCATCAATTTTTTCGCCCACACCAATAAAGCGAATCGGCACATGAGTACGACTGGCGATATTAAATAGGACACCGCCTTTGGCAGTACCATCAAGTTTGGTAATGGTCAGACCCGTCAAGCCTACCGCCTCATCAAACATCTCGACCTGATTAATGGCATTCTGGCCAGTACCGGCATCGACCACCAACATGACTTCATGCGGTGCAGTGGCATCAATTTTCTGCATCACACGTTTTACTTTGGTCAATTCCTGCATCAAATGACCTTTGTTATGCAAACGACCCGCTGTGTCTGCAATTAATACATCTACACCCTTGGCCCGAGCACTTTCAAAAGCATCGAAAATGACCGAAGCCGAGTCAGCACCATGACCTTGAGCCACGACTGCAATATTATTACGCTCACCCCAGATCTGTAGCTGTTCCGTTGCAGCTGCACGGAAAGTATCACCTGCTGCCAGCATAACAGTCTTGCCTTCACCTTGCAGACGTTTTGCCAACTTGCCAATGGTAGTCGTTTTACCGACACCATTCACACCAACCACCAGAATCACATAAGGCGATTTATTCGGATCAATGTGTAGCGGTTTTACTCGTGGTGCCAATAAAGCCACCAGTTCTTCCTGAAGCGCTTTATAGAGTGAATGTGAGTAGATCAAATCACCACGTGCCGTACGTTCAGTCAGGTTAGCGATAATGGTCTTGGTGGCTTCCACACCGATATCGGCCACCAGAAGCTGCTCTTCGACTTCTTCTAATAATTCATCATCAATTTCTTTACCACCGATCAGGATATTTACCATCCCATCGGCAAGGTTTTTACGGGTTTTGGTTAAACCCACTTTCATACGGCTAAAGAAGCCACCTTTCGCCGCAGAATCTTCATTTTCAGTTTCTGTTTCGACAGGTGCAGAAACTACAGCTGTTTCGCTTGGCGTTTCTACGATAGGCACATTGACCGCAGGTAAGCTCGGTAATGTGACATCATCATCTCCGATATCAGCATCAATCAAAAATTTGTTTTGCCCATTAGATTGCTGTTGCATGCCGAATCCTTGAAAAGCATTGCGTTAAAAACCCAGATTCTACCATAACTTGCCTGCTTTGCAGCTAGCAATGCAAATGCTGGACAAACATACCAAAAAGCTACAGCTCTCGGTTGCTTTCAAGCACGCATTTATTAAAAATAACTCTAAATACAAACGCCTATTTCAGGAGATCTAGTGTTCATCACCTTTTTGACTATCTCCTCTTTCTCGCAAATGATCAAACAGACGCTTTATCCACTCGGTGCAGCAGTCTTGCTTAGCCTGAGTTTTAACTCGGTTCAGGCACAAACCCGAAGCGAATTGTCACGGACTACTTTTGAAACCACTTTAAGTAACGGTTTAAAAGTCATTATTCGGGAAGACCATCGTGCGCCCATGGTAATGACACAAATCTGGTACAAAGTCGGCAGTAGTGATGAATCCGGAAATATTCTGGGGGTATCCCATGCACTTGAACATATGATGTTCAAAGGCACTCATAAAGTCCCAAATGATGAATTTACCCGTCTTAGCCGGATTTATGGCGGCAGTATCAATGCAGCCACCTTTACCAATTACACCAATTATTATCAGCTCTATCCTAAGGCTTATTTCCCTATGGCCTTGGAACTCGAGTCTGATCGTATGAGTAATTTACTGCTTCGACAGCAGGACTTCGAGCCAGAAATTAAAGTCGTCATGGAAGAACGGCGCCAGCGTACCGATGACAATCCGCGTGCGCAAGCCTTTGAACGGTTTAAATGGATCAGTTATCCGACCAGCCATTATCGCCAACCGGTGATTGGACACATGAAAACCCTGAATAATATTCAGTTGAATGATGTCAAAAAATGGTATCGGGACTGGTACAGTCCGAATAATGCCATTCTGGTGATTGTTGGAAATGTAGAATCTGAAGCTGCTTTGGCTCAGGTACAAAAATATTTTGCCGACATTCCCTCACGTCCAACACCAGCCCGCAATGACGTACTGGAATTTGAACGCTTAGGCTATCGGCATATGGAAATTAATAGCAGTGTTCAAGTGCCCAATCTGTACATGACCTGGAATGTAAAATCCCTCAGCACTGCAAAAAATCCCCAAGATGCGTATGCCTTGACCATTATTCGCAGTCTTTTGGACAGTGGCATTTCTTCGCGTCTGCAAGACCGTTTGGTACGTGAGCGTAAAATTCTGACCTCTGTCAGCGTTTCTTATGATCCCTATAATCGCGGTGACAGCCTGTTTGGTATTTCTGCCTTACCTGCGCCTGGCATCTCTTTGCAAGAAGCACAACAAGCAATTCAGGATGAAGTAGATTTACTTAAAACTACAGCGATGACCCAACAGGAAGTGGATCGTATTAGTACCCGCTTTATTTCCAATTTGATCTATAGCCAGGATGATATTGCCGGACAAGCCAAAATGATTGGAAATCTAGAGGTCAATGGCTTGAGTTATCGCCTGATGGATGAATTACCGAAACACTTTGAAAGTGTCAGCGTTCAGGATATCCAGCGTGTCGCAAACGCCTATTTTGTACGTGAAAATCTCAGCACGCTTTATCTCTCTCCTGAACAAAACACCCAGCAACGGGGATTATAATGCTTCAACTTCGTTCATTTTTGCTTATTTCAATTTTAAGTCTTAGCTCGGCTACCCATGCAGAAAACTATCTGGATCCCCAGCCTAACCAAAATGATAATCCGAGTCAGTTACAGTCTATCCCTTTGCTGCAAAGCTTAAAAAATATTAATCAGCAACGGGATTTTCAGGCGCCTTATATTCATGATCTAAACAATCGCTACAAAGTACGCACGCTGTTTGTTGAAACGCAAGATCTTCCCATGGTAGATATCCAGCTGACCTTTAATGCCGGTTCGGCCCGTGATCAGGAAATTGCCAAAGGCCTATATGGTCTATCCAATATGGCAGCCAAGTTGATGCGTGAAGGAACCGACAAATATAGCGCCAATCAGGTGGCGGAAGTTTTTGACCAAACCGGAGCACAATTCAGCGTACAAGCCTATCGGGATATGTTTGTGGTTCGTCTGCGTACGCTTTCAGACCCGGAAAAACTGGAACCCGCATTGGGCATGCTGATGGAGGTTCTCAAGAATGCATCATTTAAACCATCCAGCATTAATCTGGCTTTAAGCAATACCCAAGTGGGACAAAAACAGCTACAGGAAAATCCAAGCCGATTGATGGATATCCGGTTTTATCGTGCCCTTTATGGTCAACATCCTTATGCAGAACCAATCAGCGGCACCCAAGGCAGCACCAAGAAAATTAACGCAGAATTATTAAAAAAATTCCGTGATCAGTTTTTGGTGGCGCAAAATATGAATATTGCTATTACCGGTAAACTCAGCCCTAAACAGGCACTGGAACTGTCTGAACGAATTGCCGGCAATTTACCTCAAGGGCAAAAAGCAGAAGCATTGCCACAGCCTGAAATTCAATCTGGTTTTGAAGTGGTACATCTACCCTATAACTCGTCTCAGGCGCATGTCACCTTTGGGCATTTAGGCCCAACCCGCTTTACTGAAGATAAACTGGCTTTAGAAGTCGCCAATCGCATGTTTGGCGGTAGCGGATTTAATGCAGTATTGATGCAGGAACTACGGGTGAAACGTGGTTTTACTTATGGCGCTTATAGTTCATTGAGCTTTAGTCAGGCACCCGGCGTATTCAGCTTTAAGTATTCCACGCGTCAGGATCAACTGCTAGACAGCATTCAGGTCGCACATCAAGCATTTATCCACTTTGTCAGCCAACCTATTGATACTCAGCGTCTGGAAGAAACCAAAGCAGGCATGTTACGTGCTTTTCCTAATAATTACAGCAGTAATGCCACCATTAATGCCCAGCTAGGCAATATGGGTTTTTATAGTGAGCAAACTGATTATTTATCCAGTTATCCAGAACGCTTGGCTAAAATCACAGCAGCAGATGTACAAAATGCAGTGCGCAAGCATTTTCATCCTGATCACTTAACCCTAGTCGTCGTCAACAAAGAACTGGATCAAAATGCCTTGAAAATGCGTTTGGAGCGAAATTTAATGGATGCCAATTATTACTTACCAACAAACCCTATGCCTAAGGCATCTCCACAGAGACCGGCGGAAGCTGACGTGCCCGAAGTGATTCCTGCTGATAAGCCTGCATCAATTTAAGATATTGCCCACGACGGATATGCTGCTGCTCTAATAAAGCGAGTGCCATATCCTGAGTTTGGGGAAGGTTTTGCTGTTTAGACAGTTGCTGAATCTGGGTGACTTGAGCAATGCTCAACGGACGATATAGAGCAAATGCGGCTAAAAGTAGAATGATCGCAATAATAAAAATAACCACACTGTTATAAATCTGTTCCAGTTTGATTCTGCTGAAAAATTGGCTTAGTTTTTCTGTATCTATAGACATACACTACCTCAGGTTAGAGGTAGTGTATGGTCGCAGTTACATAAGTTCAAGTCAGCGCACTGAATATTCATAAGAGCTGAATCCTGCTATTTTGAGCATTAATTCATGATTCTGGTAATAATTGTTGAATACAGTACCAATGCAACAACAAGCAATACCAGTGCAATTGCAAATTTACTTAAGCCGGCTTCTGCTTCAGGCGGATGTAAGCGATCCTCATCTGCAATTCGGACCAGCTCACCATTATAGAGTTTATAAAACTGCTCACGCTGGTTTTCATCCAGCGCACGAGTAAAATCATATACTTCTTTACGTTGTGCCAGCCCATAATCGCCTAGATGGGTATGTTTACTGAATATAGCTTGATCGAGTTTTTTACGATGCAAATCGGCAAGTTCCATAATTTGACCTGCAGTCGGAGGCATATCAAATTTCACACCATCTAAAGTTCTTGTCATCATGGCCTTCTCCTTATTGTTTGCTATCCATTTACAATGTAGCTTAATAATATTTATAGTTGTGTATAGTTTAATCAGTTAAACTATAACTGAAGTAAACAAATAAAATCGAATAGTTGACTTTTCCATTATTTTGTAATATTAGTTTAACAATACTAATTTATATTTGTATTTAGACTAAATAGTCTATCCTGTAATCATAATTAAAATTAAGGAGTTTTTATATGATACAACAACTCTCTCAACACGATCTGGAACATCTGTACGCAGATGCCGTGAATACCATTCAATCGCAAATGAACTTTGCTGATGCAGTAAAACAGCTTGAAGAAGCCGCTCGTGCAGGCCATGGTAAAGCAGCGCTCTTTTTAGCAGAACTTTATTATCAAGGTTTCCGTGTAGAACGAGATTCACTCAAAGCCCAGTACTGGCAAAACATGGCCACCATGCAAGCATAAAGAAACGTCACCTAGGTGGCGTTTTTTTCAGCCCTTTTTTCAATAAATAGCAATCAATACATATTTTCTTACGAATCCTTGCAAAGCTGAAACAGTAATTTCATATAAAGTTCCTAGAATAGAGCCTGAACTCCAATAGCACTTTATTCTAATGAAACCACGAAAAATTATTCAATTTGATCCGATCTGCAAAAACTTTCTGTTAAAGATCACGATGCTTAAATCTTTGATGAATTGTGGCGAGCTATGGGGCGCATATCACCAAGGCTGGGCGATGATGCGTGACCAGGAAGACTGCATCTTCCCATTCTGGCTCAATCCGCTGGATGCCAAAAATTATGCCCAGCAGCATTGGCCGGATTACATCCCACGTAAAATCAATTCTGAAGATTTTGAAAATGCATTATTGCCGACCCTGTCGCGACTGAACGTTACCCCGGCCCTGTTCAATACCAATGGAACAAAACTCAAACTGACTGCTGTACAAATGCGTCATCTGTTTTTTTCGCAACAAAGACTGCACATTGTTTAAATAACATGCTATTTATAAAGACTAAAACCTAAACACTTAGAGATGTTCAGGTTGAATACATACTCTAGGATTAATAATAAATTAACCAATAAGGATGATTAAGCATGACCAATGTGGCACAGGTGCTCAGTGAAAAAATGCATCAAGCTATTTATACCATCCGTCCAGATTCTACTGTTTTAGAAGCCATCACCTTGATGGCGGATAAAGGAATCGGGGCGCTTGTGGTAACCCATGAAGACAACGTGGTGGGGATTTTGTCAGAGCGGGATTACACCCGTAAGATCGCCCTGATGCAAAGAACCTCATTCGACACCACTGTTAATGAGATCATGACCGCTAAAGTGATTACCGTAAATACAGCTACTAGCGTAGAAGACTGTTTATCTCTGATGACTGAACGCCACCTACGCCACTTACCCGTAGTCGAACATGAAAAACTGATCGGTCTGATTTCAATTGGGGATTTGGTCAAAGCGGCCATGGATGACCAACGCAAATTAATTGAACAGTTACAGCAATATATCTCAGGTTAAAATACTGTTTAGCTTTCTCTAAGGTATTTGAAGATCACTTAAGTGAAACCAAGATAAAGATTTATATGTAATGCATAAAAAATCCCGGTATGTGTACCGGGATTTTTTATATGAACATTCTGAATAAAATCAGTTTAGACCTAATTTTTCTGCGACGTAATCTGAGTCTTTATCACCACGACCCGATAAGTTCACTACAATCTTGGTATCTTTTGGCAGTTTCCCTGCTTCACGAATGGCCCAAGCCACCGCATGCGAACTTTCTAATGCAGGTACAATGCCTTCTACGCGTGACAGTGTCATGAATGCATCCAGACATTCCTGATCGGTCGCAGTCGTGTACTCTACCCGGCCCAGATCTTTTAACAGACTGTGCTGCGGGCCTACTCCTGGATAGTCCAGACCAGAAGCAATTGAATGCACTGGTAAAGGTTCGCCTTGTTCATCTTCTAGCACATAACAGGCCATCCCGTGTAACTGGCTCGGCTTACCCAAAGTTAATGTTGCTGAGTGCTTGTCAGTATCCAGACCATGACCTGCAGGCTCAACGCCTACCAGTTTCACATCTGGTTCATTTAAAAATGCAGTGAATGCGCCAACTGCATTGGAACCCCCACCGACACAGGCAACAACATAGTCAGGATTTGCACCAAAACGCTCATTGGCCTGAACTTTAATCTCATCACCAATAATCGACTGGAAATCACGTACCATCATCGGGAATGGGTGCGGCCCGACTACCGAACCAATGGCATAGATGTAGTTTTTCGGGTCTTTTAAATATTCTTCAAAAGCACTGTCGACTGCATCTTTGAGTGTGGCTGTACCGCGAGTCACAGAAATCAGCTTGGCACCCAGAATTTTCATCTTGACGACGTTTGGATGCTCTTTTTCAATATCCACTTGCCCCATATGAATTTCACATGGGATACCCACCAAGGCACATGCAGTTGCCAAAGCAACACCATGCTGGCCGGCACCGGTTTCTGCAATGACTTTGGTCTTGCCCATATATTTCGCAAGTAAAGCTTCACCCAGACAATGATTGATCTTGTGCGCCCCGGTATGGTTCAGATCTTCACGTTTCAGATAAATCTGCGCCCCGCCAAGCTGTTCAGAAAGACGTTTGGCATGAAATAAAGGACTTGGGCGACCGACATAATGGGCAAACAGATCTTTCAATTCATTCTGAAACTCTTCAGTCTGACGAATTTCCTGATAGGCCACATTAATATCATCCATGGCCTGTTTCAGATCGGGTGGAATAAACTGACCGCCATACTGACCAAAAAAACCCTCTTCATTCGGTAACGCAATACCATTAATTTGATGAGCCATAATCATGCCTGAAATTTTAAATAAGAGATAATGAGTTACTTTATACTAGAATAATTTGTTTTAAAGCACTAATAACTATAGCTAAAGTCACTTATAGATAAATGGAATTAACGCGCCAGATATTTGGTCATGTCTTCAATGCCTTTCAGCGTCATTGGAAACATATGATTTTCAAATATCTGCTGGATCAGACCAATGGTATGGGTGTAATGCCAGTATTTTTCTTCTTCCGGATTCAGCCAAGCAGTTTTATCAAAATGCTGACGCAGACGCTGTAACCAGACCTGTCCAGCTTCATCATTCATATATTCAACCGAACCACCGACAGAATTCAGCTCATACGGCGCCATACTGGCATCTCCGACCACAATCACGCGGTAATCACGGCCATAGGTATTGAACAAATCCCAGGTATTGATGCGTGAACTGGAACGACGGATATTGTCTTTCCAGACATAGTCATAGAGACAGTTATGGAAATAGAAATATTCCAGGGTCTTGAATTCGGTTTTCGCCGCACTGAACAGCTTTTCACACTGGGCAATATGCGCATCCATCGAACCACCGACATCGAACAGCATTAAAACTTTAATACGGTTACGACGCTCGGGCACCAGTTGCACATCCAGAATGCCCTGCTTGGCCGTTTCACGAATCGTACCATCAATATCCAGCTCTTCGGCTGCACCCTGACGGGCAAACTTACGCAAACGGCGCAATGCCATCTGCATCTGACGGCTACCCAAAATCTGTTCATCATCCAGATTGCGGTATTGACGCTGCTCCCAGACTTTCACCGCAGAACGCTTACGCCCCGGCCCGCCAATACGCACACCTTCGGGATGATCGCCATAGGCACCAAAGGGTGAAGTGCCACCGGTACCAACCATCTTGTTACCGCCCTGATGTTTTTTATGCTGTTCGCGCAGACGCTCTTCCAGCATTTTCATCAGTTCTTCCAGCGATCCGGCCTTTTTCAGCTCTTCGCGCTGCTCCGGGGTCAGATGCTTCTCGAGCAATTCGAGATCGAACCAGTCTTTGGGCAGCTTATGCACCTGATTTAGCAAGTCATCCAGATCAAAGGTCGCGATATCATCAAAATAGTCTTTCATGGCGCGATCGAACTTGTCGAAATAGCGCTCGTCTTTGACCATTACAGTTTTGGCCAGCTGATAGAACTCGTCCTGATCGGCAAAAACCAGACCTGCAGCAACCGCCTGATTCAGGTCAATCAATTCGCGGGTCGATACCGGTACGCCGTATTTACGTAAGGTATAAAACAGTCGCACAAACATGCGTGTTTCTCCCTTAACGACGTGACATAAAGGCTAGACGTTCAAGCAACTGCACATCTTGCTCATTTTTAATCAAGGCGCCGTATAGAGGTGGAATTGCTTTGGATTTATCAGTATTGCGCAGAATATCTTCCGGCATATCATCTGCCATGAGCAGGCTGAGCCAGTCGATCAGTTCAGAAGTTGAAGGTGGTTTTTTTAAACCCGGAATCTGACGTAATTTAAAGAAGACTTGCAAAGCCTCATTGACCAATGTGGTCGAGATATTGGCAAAATGCACATCGATGATTTCACGCATGGTGGCTTCATCCGGGAATTCGATGTAATGGAAGAAGCAACGACGCAGGAAAGCATCTGGCAATTCTTTTTCATTATTTGAGGTAATGATCACGATTGGGCGCTGAGTTGCCGTAATGGTCTCGCCTGTCTCGTACACATAGAACGACATTTTATCGAGTTCATGCAGCAAGTCATTTGGAAACTCGATGTCTGCCTTGTCAATTTCATCAATCAGCAGAACACAGCGCTCTTCACTGGTAAATGCTTCCCACAATTTGCCCGGCTTGATGTAGTTCTTGATGTCATAGACACGGTCATCACCCAACTGACTATCGCGCAAGCGGGATACGGCATCGTATTCATACAGGCCTTGTTGTGCTTTGGTAGTGGACTTGATGTGCCAGGTGATCAGCTTCAAACCCAGACTTTCTGCGACTTGCTCGGCCAGCAAAGTCTTACCTGTACCCGGCTCACCTTTGACCAGCAACGGTTTTTGCAAACTGCGTGCAGCTTTCACCGCAAGTTTTAAACTGTCAGTCGCGATGTACTGATCGGTACCTGAAAATTGTTGAATATCAGCAGACATGATTGAACCTTATTTTTTACTTACAGCGGTGAACTTTTCTCGTGAACACGAATATTGCTTTTGTTCGACACATAGGTCGACCAGCAATAGCCAATCACAGATCCAATCCCAATGACAAATAAAATAAGTGACGCATTAATCCAAACCAGGGATTGCTCTTTGGTCAGCATCCCAAATAACAGACCGAAAATCGCAGGTGCAATGGACGCATTCGACCCCTCAGATACCGTCGGTGTTAGCAGAATGGCAAACGCCACAATCCACAAAAAACCGCCCGCAGGTTTAGGCAGGTGCTTGGTTACGCCATACCAGCACCATAAAGCAATCAGGCTGCCGAGCAGATAAACTGCTACGGCAATGCTCTGTTCAGGAATTGAGTCTAATACAGCCACATAACCATTCATTTCACAACTCCTGAATTAACATTAAGCGCCACGCAAACCTTCTGGTGCCACAGCGTTTGGATCAATCAAGCCTTCTGGCGGCATTTGCAGGAAGAAACCGCGAGTAGTAATGGAATCCATGACATGCAAGACATTGGCACGTGCCAGTTTACGTGATTCGCTTAACTCCAGATGCATGACAAAAGTCGCACGTCCAAATGCTGCCTGTACTGCTTCAGTTAATACACTTAAAGGCTCGAATGTTTCAGCTTCGCTTTCATTCACAGGACGCGCCACATACAGATACATTTCACTTTTTTTGCTGGATTTGTAGATAGACACTTGCATATTTCAAACGACTTTTCTGAAAAAACAACCGCAAGGATACATCAAAAAAAAGACAGAAACATTAGTCACGTCTCATGCATCAGTCGTGATTTTGTATAATTGCTTTTTCTTTAATCAATCCCGCAACCAATCATTCGCTGACTTTCATCTGAGTAGACAGATAAGATTCATCCTGATGCAATACCTGAATCAATGGCTGAGTTAATAACTCATAGCGCCAGCCGAGCAGAAAATCCGGCAGATCCTGCTCGTCCTTATGAAAGACCACGTGCTGATACAAGGCATTCAGCCATTTCTTACGCATCAGGACTTCTTTCGGAATTGAGGTTTCATTGACGACATTCTGAATAATTGAATCAATTTTTTCGCCAATATCTTTGGAAGAATGGCGAATTGGACGTGCCAGACGTAAAGGCCAGTTTGCCGGCTCCGGCAGGAATTTCAATAAATCTAAAATGGTTTTGCCATGCTCACGAACCACATTCGAACGAATGTCTTTCACATGACTCAGCTGGAAATTATTGCGCGGGAATTTTTCCACCAGATCAATCATGCTGGCATTTTTTAAAATAAAACTGCGTGGCTGATTTAGTGCTTTGGCAATCTGATCACGCCAAACCATTAATTGCTGCAATTGCATCAGCTGACGGCGTGAATGCCGGTAATTGCCGACATCCTGATACAACAAGGCAGTTGGGGTATCTTCGCCAATTTCCTGAGTCAGAAAACGGCAATCTTGCAAGGCAAAATCCAGCAGATCTTTCGACTCCAGATCCCGTTTGATTTTCTCTGACAGTTGCACCAGATAATGCACATCATTGGCAGCATAGAGCAACTGTTCGGAACTGAGTGGACGCGCCAGCCAGTCAGAACGGGTCTGGTCTTTTTCGATATCGACTTCCAGCATCTGCTTCAGCGCATTTTGATAGCTGACTTGCAGACCATGCCCCAAAAATGACATGCCGACCTGGGTATCAAACACATTACTCAGCGATTTCTTCTGGGTATAGTGATAAATCAGATCGATATCTTCACTACAGGCATGAAAAATATTCTGCTGTGCGTTAAAAATTTTATTAAGGAACTCAGTCAGATCCAGCGTGGTTCCATCCAACAAATAGACCTTGTTGTCTACGTTAATCTGAAAAACACCCAGCTTAGGCCATAAGGTATCAACCTTGATAAACTCGGTATCCAGTCCATACACTGAATTCTGTTCCATCAGCTTCAGTACATGAGTTAAGTCGTTTTGATGTTGAATAAATTGAAACATAGAACTGAGTCTAAGATTAGATTCTCGATAGATCCATATTAACTGATCTATAGAATTTTTGTATAAAAAATAACGTCAATTCTGCCCTATTTCCTAAAAAATGGCGCTTACTTATCAGGATTTATATTCTAATTAATATCTTTTTTATATTAAAACTAACAAGATATTTAAGCTTAGCTTACTTCATGCGCATCCGGTTATGTACTGCCTGACTCAAGGTATGACTGTCGACATATTCCAGCTCACCACCTTGTGGTACGCCCTGGGCAATTCGGGTCATCTGGATCGGCAAATGCTTACTGGCCTCAACCAGATAATGCGCCGTAGCCTGACCTTCTACCGTGGCATTGGTCGCCAGAATCACTTCTTTCACCTGACCATTGGCCAAACGGTGCAATAAGTACGGAATACCGATTTCTTCTGGTCCAATACCATCCAGTGGCGATAAATGTCCACCCAATACATGATATTTACCTCTAAAGCTGCCACTTTGCTCAATCGCCATGACATCTGCAGGTGATTCCACTACACAGAGCAGTTCATCATCACGATCCAGCGAACTGCAAATATTGCAGACTTCATCTTCGGTCAGAGAATGGCAGACGGAACATTCATGAATGTGATTGGTGGCTTCAGTCAGCGCATGTGCCAGACCAATAGCACCTTCACGATTTTTCATGATCATATGCAATGCCATACGTTGAGCCGATTTCGGCCCAACGCTTGGCAAAATGCGTAATGCTTGAACGAGTTGATCAAAACGATCACTAAACATTGCGCATTCGTCCTTAGAACATACCTGCAAGACCAGGCGGTAAACCCATGCCTGAGTTCGCTGCTTTCATTCTTTCGTCAGATACCACTTCTGCCTGACGTGCTGCATCATTCATTGCCGCTGCAATCAGGTCTTCGATCATATCTGGATCATCCTGAAGTAATTCAGGATTGATTTCGATACGCTTCACCACGTTACGGCAAGTCATGGTCACTTTCACCAGACCGCCCCCCGCCTCGGCATGCACTTCAGTTTGCGCAAGCTCTTCTTTGGCTTTTTTTACGTTGTTTTCAACTTCTTTCTGCATGCGCTGAGCTTGCTGCATCAACATGTTAATGTTCATAAATATCTCCGAACATAAATTTATAAAATTAAATCAGGTCTAAACCGCGACGAATATCCTGGATAATATCACCAATCTCTTCCAAACCAACAGATACGCGAATCAAACCTTCGCGAATACCGGCAGCTTCTTTGGCTTCAGGCGATAATTTACCATGTGTCGTGGTTGCCGGATGGGTGATGGTCGATTTCACATCGCCCAAATTACCGGTAATCGAGATAAACTGGGTATTGTCGATGACAGTCCATGCTTCCTCACGGCCACCTTTGACTTCAAAAGACACAATACCGCCAAAACCGCTCTGCTGTTTGGCTGCCAGTTCATGACCGACATGTTCAGGCAAGCCCGCATAATATACTTTTTCCACTTTTGGATGCTGGTTCAAAAATTCAGCCAGTTGCTGAGCACTTGCCGAATGTTCACGCATACGTAAACGTAGTGTTTCCAAGCCTTTCAGGAAAACCCAGGCATTGAATGGGCTCATTGATGGGCCGGTAGTACGCACATAACCGAAGATTTCTTCTAGTAACTTGTGATTACCAACAACAGCACCACCTAGCGCACGGCCTTGGCCATCCAGATATTTAGTCGCAGAATACACCACCAGGTCTGCACCAAATTTGAGTGGTTGTTGTAACACCGGTGTACAGAAGCTGTTATCAATCGCCAGCAAGGCATCATTGGCATGCGCAATATCAGCGAGTCCCTGTATATCGGCTACTTCCGCTAAAGGATTCGATGGAGATTCAACAAAGAGAATTTTTGTTTCAGGCTTGATGGCATTTTTCCATGCATCAAGATCGGTCAAATCAACGAAATCAACGCTGACGCCAAATTTTGCGACATATTTTTCAAACATGGAAACCGTAGAGCCGAAGACAGCACGTGAACAGATCACATGATCACCCGCTTTTAAAAAAGCCATCATCACTGCCATAATGGCTGCCATACCCGAACTGGTGGCGACGGCGCGCTCTGCACCTTCAAGTGCAGCTAGACGCTTTTCAAACATGGCAACGGTCGGATTGGTAAAGCGAGAATAGATATTGCCCGGTTCCTGGCCTGAGAATTTAGCTGCGGCTTCTGTAGCATTTTCATACACAAAAGACGATGTTAGAAAAATCGGTTCGCCATGCTCACCTTCAAAAGTGCGGGTATGACCGGTACGAATGGCTAAAGTTTCTAATTGGTAAGAAATATCGTCTTGCTGGCTCATCGCTTTACCTCAGCCCTCAGGCTGCCTTTTGTAAAAATTTGCCAACATTTTGAGCGCCTAAGCTATTTCAGGTCAAGGCATAATAAGCGATTATTGCTTAGACTTCGATCAATCCTCCCGCGGATACGGATATTTTATTTACATGATTCAGTTAAAACAAAACTTTCAGCGCCAGCAAAAAAAATTGAAACACCTCAGCACCCGGGTGTTTAATGCCTCCTCACTGATCCTGTCGCAAAAAACCCCTTTTGAATATATTGCCGGCACCGAGTTTTGCAAGATTCGTTATTACGCTTCACCTGAGAAAAAATATAAGGAGCCTCTGGTTTTCATCGCACCGTTAGCCATTAATATGGATATCTATGATCTGTATCCTTATCGCTCTCTGGTCAAGCATTTTCAGCATAGCGGTTTTGATGTCTATCTGGTGGAATGGAAACGTTTTAACTTTAAACATCGCCACCTGAACTTTTTATCTTTTATTGATGCAGCCATTCCTCAATCCATTGAAACCATCTGCAAGCATTCGGGCAGTCAGTTCATTTCCCTGCATGGCTGGAGTATGGCTGGCGTGTTTGTCACGCTCTATACCGCCCTGCATTCGCCTGAACATGTCAAGAATCTGATCGTGGTGGGCAGTCCTATCGACAGTTATGCGTCAGGACGTGTCGGCAAACTTTTTTCTACGACAAACAAACTAATTTCTAAAAACAAAAATCTGCAACAAGCCATTCATCAAGGACTGATTCCAAAGCAATATATTCATACGCCGGGTATTGTAAATGCCTTGGGCTTTAAATTACTCGATCCGATTGGCTGGCTCAAAAGCCAGAAACAGTTTCTGTTAAATCTAGATCATGTCGAAGATGTCTATGAACACGCCACCATGGGAAATTTCCTGAACAAGATGATTGATTATCCAGGTGGGATTAATCAGGACATGGTGCTGCATTTATGGCTGCAAAATCCTTTAAAACAGGGTTCTATCACTTTGGATGGCCGTGTCGTTGATCTTAAAAATATCAGCTGCTCCCTGTTGGTAGGTGCAGGTCAAACCGATCAGATTGTCACAGAACAGTCAGCTAAGCCTTTGATGGAATTGACAAGTAGCCAAGATAAGACGTTTACTCTTATACCGGGTGGTCATCTTGGACTAATGTCGAACCAGAAAACGGCAAATACATTCTGGCCCAAAATGACGACCTGGCTGGTGCAGCGCTCTACACGTCTTGATGTTTAGTGTAGATTCCCCGCACCAGAAAAAAATATTAAATAGCTTTAAACATATTCAGAGGGTACAGCATGATTCAGTCAGTGGCATTTATCGGCCTAGGTGCAATGGGTTTTCGTATGGCAGCACACTTACCCAAGCATTTTGATACGGTCTATGTCTGGAACCGCAGCTTTAACAAAGCAGAGCAACATGCGGCTGAATATGGCACCCAAGCCGTCACACTGGAACAGGCCGTACAGGCAGATGTGATTTTTTCATGCTTGCCAACTAGCGCTGACGTTGAACGACTTCTGGAAAATTTACCGTTTAAATCCGGTTCAGTCTGGGTCGACTGCACCAGTGGTGTACCGGATTCTGCCCAAAAACTGGCAGTACAACTGGCTGAACATGGGGTAATCTTTCTGGATGCACCGGTCAGCGGTCAAACCATTGGCGCTGAAAATGGCACGTTAACTGTGATGGTGGGCGGTAATACAGAGGGTTATGAAAAAGCCCTTCCTGCGATGCAGGCTTTTGGCAAACTGATCAAGCATGTCGGTGAATCTGGCGCGGGTTTTGCAGTGAAGGCCGTAAATAATATGTTAATGGCTGTAAACCTGTGTGCTGTCGCAGAAGGCTTTACTACCTTAAAAGCGCATGGAGTAAATCTGCATGAAGCGCTAGATTGTATTAATGCTTCAAGTGGTAAAAGTATGGTGACTGAAACCGTATTGCCACAGCGTATTTTAAACCGAAGTTTTCCTGTAACCTTTGCCCTGCCACTCTTGGCCAAAGATACAGGTATCGCAATCGACCTTGCGCGTGAAGCCAAACTTTCTGCGCCTGTGCTCTCGTTGACCCAGAATCTGATTCAGGCGGCCAGCGATCTGTCGGATAAAAACAGTGATTTTTCCAGTGCTGTGAAAATGTATGAATCATGGAGTAATATTACCATCGAGTAATATCTCGCCATTGAATAATGATAACGAAACCTCATATTGTGACTAGTAGGCAGGCACATATAGTGGATAACCCAGAGGAAACTCTCATGAAGAAATTTTCTGTTGCAGCATTGATTGGCTTTGCAACTTTGTTCGGGGCTTCAACATCGGTTCTTGCATCTGAACAAGAGTGCAAAAAATTAAAAAATGATCATGACGTGATTTATGCGTCTAAAGGTTTCTGTTTCAAAGATCCTGAAGCAAAAGCCAAGTTTGGTAATGACAATTGCTATACAACCAAGCCAAAATTCTCGGAAAAAGAGCAACAACGTCTTGACGCGATCAAAGATCGTCAGAAAGAATTGAACTGTAAATAATTCAGTTTAATGACGCTCAAGGAATATACTTATGACTTATGATGATCAGAATATTTTTGCACGAATTCTACGCGGTGAACTTCCTGCGATAAAAGTGTATGAAGATGACCAGGTTCTTGCATTTATGGACATCATGCCTCAGGCAGAAGGTCATACTCTGGTAGTTCCGAAAACTCCGGCAATCACTTTGCTGGATCTACCCCCTGAAGCTGCAGCCTATACGATTCAGATCGTACAGAAAGTTGCAAAAGCCATTGAAAAAGGTTTAGGTGTGGACGGTATCGTGCTGATGCAATTATCAGGGGCAGCAGCGGGTCAGACCGTACCACACGTACATTTCCATCTGGTTCCTACCTCTTTGCACAATCTGGGCAAACATGCTGCACAGATGGGCGACCAGGAAAAAATTAAAGCTTTGGCCGAGAAAATTAAAGCTGCCCTTTAAGCTATTCTTAATACCTAAAAATGGAGCTTCGGCTCCATTTTTTATGTCTGATGTATTTCACTCTTGATTAAGCCAATAAAATATCAGTAAAAGTCACCTACCCTATTTTTAAGTTTTGCAGCAAACACCGAGCTTAGCTGTATTTGCATCAATCCTGCTTACCCCACTCATAATCCTATAAAAAATAAGACAATGATTGTCTTTAATATTTCTGAAATATTTCCTTAATCATATTGACTTATTTGTAATGAATACTTGGCACCAATAGAGCAGTAGATGTTTCAAAACAATACTGAAACTTGTTTTTAAGACGATGAATAAAAAAGTCTTTATTGGAGCAACACATGAAAAAAACGTTATCTGCATTAGCAATCGGGGCAACAATTTTAACACCAGTGATGGCAGCTGCTGCTGATGTTAAAGTGTATGGTCGTGCACACGTTTCTTTAGATTATCTGGATGATGGCCAGGATTATAACGAAGTAGGTCTTTCTTCAAACTCTTCACGCTTGGGTTTTAAAGCTGAACAAAAATTAGAAAATGGTATGACCGTATTTGGTCAAATCGAACAGGAAATTAACTTTGCAAGTGGTTCTGCAAACGATGATGTTGAATTTGCAACTCGCGATACTTTTGTTGGTTTAAAAGGTGATTTCGGTCAAGCGCGTATCGGCCGTTTTGACAGCCCATTCAAAGTAGCACGTGGCCCGGTCAACTTCTTTGGTGATATGGTCGGTGATGTTCGTAACGTCACACGTGCTGGCAACTTGCGTTTTGATGAACGTAATAACAATACCATTGAATATAAATCACCTAAGTTTGGCGGCGGCTTTAATGTTTTAGCAGCACTTTCTTTACACGAAGGTAATAGCCCTGATAGCGTGTCAACGTCTTCACCAAAAACTACTGTAATTGAAACTGTGAATGGTCCAGTAACAGTAGTCGTACCGGGAACCACAACTACTACCAATAAAGATAATCGCGATGATAAAGCATACGACCTCGCTTTAACCTATAAAGAAGGTAAAGTTGATTTTGCTGCTGCCTATGAACATTATGAAGAAGATGCAGGTCGTGGCGAACGCGATGGTTTCCGTATTGCTGGTGCTTACAAAATCACCCCTGAATTCAATCTGGGCGGTTTATACCAATTCCTTCAACATGATAATTCTGAAGCAAACCCAGATGCACAAGTATTTGGTGTAGCCGGTGAATATAAATTTGCACCAAAAACCTCATTCCGTGGTGAAGTATTCCACCGCGATGTCGATGCCGATGATGCGAATGCAACTTTACTGGCAATCGGACTTGAACACCGTTTAGATCCAACAGTCCGCATTTATGGCAACATAGCAACTGTACTAAATGATGAAAACTCAAACCTTACCCCTTGGGCACAAGGTCGTACCAATGCTGTAGGTGGCGCACGCGGTGAAGACAGCCTAGGTCTTTCTCTAGGCATGCGTTACGACTTCTAAGTCCAGTCTCCCTCACAAAGCTTAAAAAGAACATGCCTCCAGCATGTTCTTTTTTTGGTGTGTTTTTTATCAATATAAATATAGTGAGAAAGATTGTGACACTGATATTCAACCCTCATAAAACCAACCAGTTTAGTTTGATTAATTTTATTCTTTATTTTAAAACCAAGCATTTTAATCAGATTAAAAAATATTAATCCAACTAAAATAATCTACATTAAAATATATAAATATAAGCATTTTAGTCGGATTTAAAAACCGATAAAATTACATAAAATAATAAAAAATATTTAGAATAAATTTTAACTCATATAAATATATATTTAATATTTTCAAACACTTATAAATATATATTTATTTAAACTGTATCGTCTATTTATTTTTTAGTTACAATAGATTAATAATATACAACAAGTCATATAACAGGCTTAGTCGAATGAGCTTAGTTCCCAAAAATCTAAACCAGAGAGTGGTTAGAGAAATAACCGCTATTTTAATTATCAAGGTTATTCTACTGATGGTAATTAAAAATATCTGGTTTGATGCGCCTACGATTCCTAAAAATTTTGATAACCAAGTCGCCGAGCGTATCGCCGGCAATCCTTCCCAAATCCAGGAGACACGTTGATGATTTCTGAAAGCGTGGTCGATCTCTCGCGGTTCCAGTTCGCCATGACCGCGATGTATCACTTTATTTTTGTTCCACTGACGCTAGGTCTGGCATTTCTGCTTGCCATTATGGAAACCACCTATGTGATTTCCGGCAAAGAAATCTATAAAGACATGACCAAGTTCTGGGGAAAACTGTTTGGTATTAACTTTGCCTTAGGGGTAACCACCGGCCTGACCATGGAGTTCCAGTTCGGAACCAACTGGGCGTACTACTCGCATTATGTCGGTGATATTTTCGGTGCACCGCTGGCGATTGAAGGTTTGATGGCCTTCTTCCTTGAATCGACATTTATTGGCTTGTTCTTCTTTGGTTGGGATCGTCTGTCCAAAGTACAACATCTGGCCGTAACCTGGCTGGTGGCTTTGGGTTCAAACATGTCCGCACTCTGGATTCTGGTCGCCAATGGCTGGATGCAAAACCCGGTCGGTTCGGCATTTAACTATGAAACTATGCGTATGGAAATGGTGGACTTTGCTGCATTGATCTTTAACCCGGTCGCTCAGGTTAAATTTGTGCATACCGTATCTGCCGGTTATGTCACAGGTGCCATATTCGTCCTGGCTATTTCAAGTTACTACATGCTGAAAAAACGTGACCTGCCTTTTGCACGCCGTTCTTTTGCCATTGCAGCCATCTTCGGGCTTGCCTCTACACTTTCGGTGATTTTACTGGGTGATGAATCAGGTTATGAGCTGGGCGATGTACAGAAAACTAAGCTGGCAGCAATTGAAGCCGAATGGGATACCCACCCTGCACCTGCGCCATTTACTTTGTTTGGTATCCCGAATAAGGAAACCATGACTACAGATTATGCAGTGAAAATTCCTTATGTAATGGGTCTGATCGCTACACGCTCTACGACTGAACAAGTTACAGGTATTAAGGACCTGCTGGTTCAGCATGAAGCGCGTATCCGTAATGGTATGGTGGCCTATTCACAACTGGAAAAATTACGTGCTGGTGATCAGTCTCCAGAACTGAAAACCGCTTTTGAAGAAAGCCAAAAAGACTTAGGTTACGGTCTACTTCTGAAAAAATACACACCAAATGTCGTTGATGCTTCTGAAGAGCAAATCAAAGCAGCTGCTAAAGACACTATTCCACACGTACCAAGCCTGTTCTGGGCATTCCGTGCCATGGTAGCTTCCGGCTTCTTGATGCTACTTCTATTTGCACTGGCAACCTTTGCGGTAGCAAAACGTAATGCTGAAAACAAACCATGGTTATTGAAATTTGCTTTATTTGCACTGCCTTTACCTTGGGTTGCTGCGCAAACTGGCTGGTATGTGGCAGAAGTAGGTCGTCAACCTTGGACCATTGGTGAGGTATTACCGACGCATCTTTCAGCATCAAGCTTAAGCACAGGTGATGTATGGGGTTCAATCCTTGCATTAGCAGCATTCTATACCGTGTTACTGATTATTGAGATGTATCTGATGATCAAGTTCTCACGTCTTGGCCCAAGCTCACTGCATACCGGTAAATACCATTTTGAAAAGCTTGCAGCTGCAGAGAAGGCAAATGGGGAGACTCAAGCATGATCGAATATGAATTATTAAAAATCATTTGGTGGGTGCTGGTCGGCGTATTGCTGATTGGCTTTGCCCTCACTGATGGCTTCGATATGGGCTCCATGGCGATCATGCCATTTGTGGGCAAAAATGATAGTGAACGCCGTGCAGCGATCAATACCATTGCGCCGCACTGGGACGGTAATCAGGTCTGGTTTATTACTGCTGGCGGTGCTTTGTTCGCTGCCTGGCCAATGGTCTATGCAACTGCCTTCTCCGGCATGTACTGGGCCCTGCTACTGGTCCTGTTTGCGCTTTTCTTACGTCCGGTCGGTTTTGACTATCGCTCAAAACTGGAAAATACCAAATGGCGCAATTCATGGGACTGGGGTCTAGCGATTGGTGGTGCAGTTCCTGCATTGGTCTTCGGTGTGGCATTCGGCAACATGTTCTTGGGTGTACCATTTACTTTAGATGAAACTGTACGTTCTACTTATACTGGTAGCTTCTTTGCCCTGCTGAATCCGTTTGCGATTGTCTGTGGTCTGGTCAGTTTATCGATGCTGTGTGCACATGGTGGTGCATGGTTAATGCTGCGTACTGATGGTGACCTACGCCAACGTTCTGCCAAAGCAACACAAATCATGGGACTAGTGTATTTAGCAACTTTCCTGGCAGCCGGTGCATGGTTGTATTTTGGTGGCATTCAGGGCTATACCTTAGTTACACCTTTTGATACCAATGGTGTTGCCAATCCGCTTGCAAAAGAAGTATTGACCAATGCTAATCCAGGCTGGATGAACAACTATTCGACTTATCCAATCACGATGGCAGCGCCTATTGCCGGCATTTTGGGTGGCTTGATCATTGTCTTGGCAGCAGGTAAAAACAAAGCAGGCCTGAGCTTCCTGGGTTCATCTCTGGCTGTCATCGGTGCAATTCTAACTGCTGGTTTTGCCCTATTCCCTTTCCTGATGCCTTCAAGCATTAACCCGGTTGCAAGTCTGACCATGTGGGATGCGGTATCTAGTAAAAATACTTTAACGGTCATGACCGTTGCTGCCTGTATCTTTGTTCCACTGATCCTGATCTATACCACTTGGTGTTATTACAAGATGTGGGGCGTGATTACCAACAAACACATTGAAGATAATTCACATAGCCTGTACTAAGGCTATGTCTTAAGGAGAGACAACTATGTGGTATTTTGCCTGGATTCTGGGTGTACTGATGGCATGTTTTGCCAGTGTGATTGCTGCCATTTACATGGAACAACACCAAGACCTGGATGAGGAATAAAACATGACAGAAGCTGCGCTTGAGAAAACCGTTGTAGACAAGAAACCAAACAAATTTGCGATGATGATTTCCTGCCTCCTGGCTTTTCCTCTCGCAGCAGTTTTATTGGTTCATCCTTCTGCAATGCTGGATGCCAACGGTGAATATAGCCATAGTGCCATGATGTATATCATGATTGGTATTTCTGGAGGCTTTGTCCATGGTGTTGGCTTTATGCCGCGCCACTGGTTCTGGAAATGGTTGTTTAGCCCTTTCCTAGCATGGCCTTTAATGATCTGGGGTTATTACACCTGGTTTCTCAGTTAAAGTATGAAATTAAAAAGCCCTCATTTGAGGGCTTTTTAATTTCATACGAATTCTAAAATATTCTTCTTTTTTCTTCTGGCCAAAACAGGATTTTTAAAACAACTTATTTTAAGTATATAAAAAGCCGGAACCAGTCCGACTTTTAGAATGACTTATCGATGAGTATGAATCGACATCACAATGCCCATCCCGGCCAGCATGGAAATCACTGCCGTTCCACCATAACTCATGAGCGGTAATGGATCTCCAGTTACAGGTAAAATCCCGCTCACCATGCCTGAGTTTAAAAATACAAAGAAGAAGAAAGTCAGTCCCATGGCTCCAGCATATAAACGGCCAAAGTTATGAAAGCTGTTTAAACCAATCATCAGACAGCGAATAATAATGGCAGTGAATAAACTAAACAGCAGGAAAACGCCGATAAAACCGAATTCTTCGGCATAAGTCGACATAATAAAGTCAGTATGATGTTCAGGCAGATAACCTAAATGTGATTGGGTACCTTCGGTATAGCCTTTGCCCGTGGAACCACCTGAACCAATCGCAATTTTGGACTGGATGATATTCCAGCCTGCACCCAAGGCATCCGATTCCGGATCAAATAACGTGGTAATACGTTTTTTTTGATACTCTTGTAGCACGAACATCCATGCAGCCGGAGCTGCCACAGCTACCGCCGCTGCTGCACCACCAATCAGACGCCACGACATCCCACTTAAAAATAGAACAAAAATACCAGGAATTACCAAGCCAATGTTCAAGTCAGGCTGAAGTGCCACCAAAACAAATGGTACGCCCAATAGAATCAAAGCCCCGACAATATGCAAAAATTTGGGAGGAAATGGCTTACGTGCAAAATACCATGCCATCATCAAAGGCATGGCAAATTTCATCACCTCACTCGGTTGCATGCTTCCCACCCCTGGCAAGGTAATCCAGCGGGTTGCACCCAAACGTTTTTCACCAATTACAAAGACCAGAAGCAGCATGAAGATCCCGAAGGCATACAGGTATGGACTAATCGCCTGATAGACTTTCGGTGGAATCTGCGCACAGATAAACAGCAGCACAAAACCAATTCCAAAACTGATCGCCTGACGCACCACCATGCCAGAGTCTTCGGATGTCGCGCTATACACCACCATTAAACCCAGGATTGCATTGAGAACTAGAAAGCACAATAACCAGGGATCAAGGTGCAACTTGGTCCATCGAGATGAATCTTGCGGGTTAATACTACGTCCATCACGCAAAGAGTGACGTAAAAACCGATACTGCTGTGAAGGTATCATTGGCCAAAAGGTGAAAAAGAATGATGGCAAAATTATAAGTGAAAGCTATAGCGAATAGATCGCTATAGCCAGATTTATTCTGCTTTTATTTAAATATTATTTGAATATATTTTTAAGCCTGAGCCTGTAAAATCAGCTTGGCCAGTTCCAGATCGTCCGGATAGGTAATTTTAATATTATCGGAACGCCCTTGTACTACACTCACCTGTTCGCCGATATGTTCCAGCGCACTGGCTTCATCAGTAATCGTAGCACCATCTTGCAAAGCCCGCTCAATCGCCCGTTTCAACACACCTAGCTTGGCCATTTGTGGTGTTTGTGCCTGCCAGAGCATCGAGCGATCCACTGTTTCCTCGATATCAAAATTGGTTACTACACGCTTAAGTGTATCTCGCACCGGGATGGCCAGAATCGCAGCCTGATCATTTGTAATCGCCGTATTGACCAGTTGTTGCAGACAATCCAGACTGACACAGGGACGCGCCGCATCATGTACCAGCACCCAATCATTTTCAGAAGCGATTTGAGATAAATAGTTCAGTGCATTTAACACGGAATTCACCCGCTCGGCACCACCCAAACAAAAATGGGCTTTCTCCAGACTGGAAAATGGCAATGTTTTTGCCACGTTGTCCTGTGCACCAATCGCCAGGACATAACCCATCAAAGGCAGTTGATTCAGACGAGCCACCGTATGTTCAAGAACAGTTCGCTCTTGAATCATCTGATATTGTTTCAGTTCTGTTTTGGAGAAACGGCTACCGGAACCTGCAGCTGGAAGAATGACCCAAAGTTTAGGGTGTGGTTGGTGCTTCAGCTGACTCATTGGTTCGCAGGTCTACTTTAGAATTAGGATTAAGATAGATCGGTTTATATTGAGTACTGATCGTGCTCATTTGAATAAAAGTTTCGCGTGGCTTAATCAGACCAAGATCTAAACGCGCATGTTCTTCGATGGCTTCAATACCATTCTTCAAATCATAAACTTCTGCTGCCAGAACGCGATTACGCTCTTTTAGCTCATCATTCAATTCCATTTGTTGTTGGATTTTCTGGGTCAGTTGCTGATGATCATGATAACCACCTTCACCAAACCAGTATAAATATTGAAACCCTGCGATCAAAATGATCGCAAGGCCCAACAGTACTTTACTCGCAGTCGAGTCGAATACATTTAACATTGACATAAGTCGCTTAGTTCAAACCTTTGAACTCAGCTTTACCGCGATATGCAGCATTAGTCAATTCTTCAATACGAAGTAATTGATTATATTTCGCTACACGGTCAGAACGGCAAAGTGAACCCGTCTTGATTTGACCCGCTGCTGTACCTACTGCAAGATCAGCAATCGTTGAATCTTCAGTTTCGCCTGAACGGTGTGAAATTACCGTAGAGTAACCATTTTCTTTCGCAAGGTAGATGGCATCTAAAGTTTCAGTCAAGGTACCGATCTGGTTGTATTTAATCAGAATAGAGTTACCCACTTTTTCGTTGATACCACGCTGCAGGATTTTCGGATTCGTTACGAACAAGTCATCACCTACCAACTGGATCTTGTCACCAAGAATTGAAGTCAGGTAAGACCAGCCTTCCCAGTCAGATTCGTCCAGACCATCTTCAATCGAGATAATTGGGTACTGGTTTACAAGACCTGCCAAATAGTCAGAGAACTGGTTGCTTGTGAACGCTTTGTTGCCTTCGCCAGCAAGAATGTACTGACCATTTTTGTAGAATTCTGAAGATGCACAGTCAAGCGCAAGCATGATGTCAGAACCTGCTTTGTAGCCAGTTTGACCAATTGCTTCAAGAATAACTGTGATTGCTTCTTCGTTTGAACGTAAGTTCGGCGCAAAACCACCTTCATCACCTACCGCAGTGTTTAAACCTTTTTTGTTTAAAACTGATTTAAGTGAATGGAAGATTTCAGCACCGGCACGTAGCGCTTCAGAGAATGAAGTGAAGCCTACTGGCTCAATCATAAATTCTTGAATATCGACGTTGTTGTCTGCATGTGAACCACCATTGATGATGTTCATCATTGGTACAGGCATAGTTAGAATCGTTTGACCGCGAAGATCTGCGATGTATTGGAAAAGAGGAATTTTCTTTTCTTCAGCAGCAGCGCGAGCAGCAGCCAAAGACACTGCCAAAGTTGCGTTTGCACCTAGTTTTTCTTTGTTTTCAGTACCGTCAAGCGCGATCATCGTGTTATCGATGTCTTTTTGTTCGAATACTGATTTACCGACCAAAGCGTCACGGATTAACGTATTTACGTTATTTACCGCAGTTTTAACGCCTTTACCTAAGTAACGCGCTTTATCGCCATCACGAAGTTCTAAAGCTTCACGAGAACCAGTTGAAGCACCAGATGGTGCACATGCACGGCCAACTACGCCAGATGCTAAGATTACGTCTGCTTCGATGGTAGGGTTACCACGAGAGTCCAAAATTTCACGTGCACGAATGTCAACGATTTGGCTCATGAACTATTCCTCAGTTGATTAATATGAGCTGCCTATACGGCAGCGCAAGAGTGATAAACTCAGTGTGTATCTAACTTTTCGAAACCTTTGACCAAGGTATCCAATTCTTTTAGCTGTGCCAGGAAAGGCTCAAGCTGAAACATGCGCAGCGCACATGGACCATCACACTTGGCTTTTTCCGGATCTGGGTGTGCCTCTAAGAACAAACCAGCAAGACCCGTTGCCATACCCGCACGCGCAAGCGTTGTAATTTGCGCACGACGACCACCGGCAGAATCTGCACGGCCGCCTGGGGTTTGTAAGGCATGGGTCACATCAAAGAATACCGGGACATTCATTTCTTTCATGATGTCGAAGCCCAGCATGTCTACAACCAGATTGTTATAGCCAAATGCCGAACCGCGTTCACAAATGATCAGTTTGTCATTTCCAGCTTCCAGACACTTATGCAGAATATGGCGCATTTCGTGTGGAGCCAGGAACTGGGCTTTTTTGATATTGATGATGGCATCCGTTTTTGCCATGGCTTCCACAAGATCCGTCTGACGGCTTAAGAAAGCTGGCAATTGAATAATGTCTGCCACTTCTGCAACAGGAGCCGCTTGATACGGCTCATGCACATCGGTGATGATCGGCACATTAAAGTGTTTTTTAATGTCAGCTAACCACTCGAGACCTTTTTCCAGGCCTGGGCCACGGAAAGAGTTCAGGCTTGAACGGTTGGCTTTATCAAAGCTGGCTTTGAACACATAAGGAATGCCCAAACGTGTACAGATATCGACATAAGTCTCTGCAATTTCAAAAGCCAGGTCTTTAGATTCAAGTACATTCATTCCGCCGAATAATACAAATGGCAAATGATTTGCCATTTGTATATCGCCCAAACGTACAATTTCTTGTGGTTTTAATTGCGACATTTAAACTTCCCTAGTTGTGTCCTACGCACCGATTATTTGGTTTTTTGGTACTGCTTTTTCGCAGCATCAATGAAACCTGCAAATAATGGGTGACCATCACGTGGCGAGCTGGTAAATTCCGGGTGGAATTGTACTGCAATAAACCAAGGATGTGCAGGAATTTCAACAGTTTCTACCAGATGCTGTACCGGAGAATAACCAGAAATCTTCATGCCTTTTTCTTCCAGCACTGGGATATAACGGTTGTTCATCTCGTAACGGTGACGGTGACGCTCGATGATTTCTTCAGAACCATAAACTTCTGCAGTTTTAGTCCCTGCAACCAGTTCAGATTTTTGCGCGCCTAAACGCATCGTGCCACCCAGATCAGAATCAGCAGAACGTTGCTGAACTTCACCACGCTCATCTAACCATTCAGTAATTAAACCAATCAATGGAGATTTGGTTGAACGGTTAAATTCAGTCGAGGTCGCGTCTGCAATACCAGCAACATTACGTGCGTATTCGATCACAGCCAACTGCATACCCAAGCAAATACCGAGGAACGGCACACCGTTCTCACGTGCGAACTGAATCGCCTTCATTTTGCCTTCAGTACCGCGCTCACCGAAACCACCAGGAACTAGAATCGCATCAGCATCTTTCAATACTTCTGCTACATCTTGGCCTTCAAGCTCTTCAGCGTTTACGTAGTCAATCTGAACTTTCACACGGTTTTGAATACCCGCATGTAAAAGTGCTTCGTTGACAGATTTGTAAGCATCTGGAAGTTCAACGTACTTACCGACCATTGCAACACGTACGGTGTATTCAGGGTTCAGTAATGCTTCTACAACGTTATCCCAATCTGTTAAATCAGCTTCAGGAAGATCGTTATAACCAAAACGTTCACAGATTAAATCATCAACATTTTGTTCGTAGAATGTACGTGGAATCTGGTAGATCGAACGTGCGTCTTTACATACCACAACGGCACGTGCTTCAACGTTGGTAAATAATGCAATCTTACGCGTCGTATCTGCATCTACATCGTACTCTGTACGACAGATGAGAATGTCTGGCTGAATACCAATCGACAGGAGTTCTTTAACAGAGTGCTGTGTTGGTTTGGTTTTTAATTCTGCTGCAGACTTAATGTATGGGAGTAACGTTAAGTGCATTAACATGGTACGTTTATGACCAAGTTCAACCATTAACTGACGTACAGATTCCATGAATGGGAGAGATTCAATGTCACCTACAGTACCGCCGATCTCTACGATCGCAACGTCATAACCTTCGCCTGCACGAAGTACACGCTCTTTGATATTGTCAGTAATGTGTGGAATAACTTGAACAGTACCGCCTAGATAGTCACCACGGCGTTCTTTGTTTAGAACATCCTGGTAAACACGGCCTGATGTGAAGTTATTTAGTTTGGTCATTTTCGCACGACGCAAGAAACGTTCGTAGTAACCCAAGTCTAAGTCTGTTTCAGCACCATCTTCTGTAACAAAAACTTCACCATGCTGGAATGGGCTCATTGTCCCTGGATCGACATTAATGTATGGATCCATTTTTACCATGGTCACTTTTAAACCACGAGCTTCTAAAAGTGCAGCAACAGAAGCAGCTGAAATACCTTTACCTAGTGATGAAACTACACCACCAGTAACGAAAATAAAATGGGTCATTGGGTTTCTCGTACAATCGAGCCTAAATCGGCCTGCAATGTTGCGCAATTTTACTTTACCTTGTACCTAGAAAGCAAAGTCAATCCGCATCAATTCAAAGAACAATAAACAATTGACTATTCTAACAGCAATTCCTATAAAAAATTACAGTAAGTTCATATGATTTCTATCTTGCATTTTGCTGCTATAATAGTGTATCCACTCCACACTTTTATGTTTGATGCAATGATGATGAAGAAACTTTTAATCTCCACCCTAATCCTGACTGGCCTGACATTAACTGCGTGTGTAAAAAAAGAAGCACCAAAAGAAGAAGAGCAAGTAGAAGTTACTCCAGCATCTGAAATCTCGACTCCAGAACCAACGCAATTTGAACCGCTTGAACCTGTAGAGCCAGCGGCAATTGAAGAGGAAGTAGCGCCAACGGTTGAAATTCAACGTGAGCAAACTGAAAACACCACGACTGAAATCCGTCGTGAAATCAAAAAACCAGAAACTACTGAGCCGGCACCAGTGCCTGAAACCCGCGAAGAACCTGCGTCAAAGCCTGCTGAGACCACACCTAAAACCAATTCAAATCCAGAAAACAAGTCTGAGGATGATGCGGTTGCTGACGCGATTGCCGCAGCGATGCCAGCACTTGAGTAATTACAGGATCATTCATCAAAAAACCCAGCAGATGCTGGGTTTTTTATTGGAACTTTTAAGCAGATACTGTTGCCGGTGCACGAGATAAGTGAATCAAATAGTCTGCCATTAGTCGGGTAGCCCAAGATTCGGTTTGCATCAAGCCCTGATAAAAGCCGCAATGACTGCCTTTTTTGGTGGTAATCACCATAATATTAGACATCGCCCGAATTTTTTCTTTATAAGGTTCTAAATTTCGGATGTGACAAACCGGATCATCCTCCGCATTTAAAATCATCAGCGGAATTTTGATACTTTCAAACACATAAATCGGATTGGTTGCCTGGGTATAACTGGCATAATCCGTAAATCCGGCCAGTTCAAAATAGAGTTTTTCAAATTCGGACAGATCTTTAACTTCTAATAACTGTTTCCAGCTTGGGCAGACCTGCCAGGTTTCTTGATAAGGATGAATAAAGCGCTTAATCAGTTTTTTGGCCATGACTTTACTGTAAAACGGATGCACATTGGCAAAACCGGTTTCAGTGTTATAGCCAGGACATAAAGCAAAAGCTGCTTTGAGTGGGGTTTGTTCACCCTCTTCACCCAGATAACGCACCAACAATCCCGTACCCGCAGAAGAGCCAACTCCATAGAGATCGGATTGAGGAAATCTGTCCTGTATATACAAGAGTTGTTCACGCAAATCCTGAGTTGAACCAAACAGGTTCATTTTAGGCACAGGCATGGGTAAGTCTGCGTGACCACGGCGTAAACACAATGCCACACGCCAACCGGTATGTTTATGCAGATCACGAACCAGTTCACGCATCGATTCAGGAGAACCGGTAATGGTATGGAGTAAGACAATCGTTGGCGTATTTGCCGGAAGATCCAGTCCATACCAGGCAATACCGGTAATGCCGCCATCTGACATTTTCAGCTGTTCAAGCGCATCATATTTCAGCTTAATGGTACGTTTTTTAATTAAATCGAAATACAGAATATGTGCATGTGCATTGGCTAACCAAGGCGTAGGACGATATTTTTGTTGCAACTGCGGTAAGCGTTCAATGAGTCCTGAAAATACACCATTCGGATTGTAATACAGGGTCGGCTGATCTGCTCCGCTGAAACGATCCAGATATTCACTGGAAAGCTGACCCAATTTTTTAAGCAACATTTTCATCTGTCATCCCCCTCTAGTTGTACTAGCTGTGATTTACAAATTTCATGCTGACTTGAATCAATAGTTAGAATTAAGTTTTAGCTTGGAATGATTGCATCCGCTGGCCCATCTGTACAGCCAGGGCTTCAAGTCCGGACTTAGGTCGGATCATGACTTCAAAATCAATCATCTGACCCTCTTCATTAAACTGAATCATGTCAACTCCCTTTAGTTTTTTATCGCCCACATTGGCAGAAAACTCAAGTACGACATTGTTACCATCTTCACTTATAAATTCACGGTGATAAGTGAAGTTTTCAAAGACTTGAATGACATTGGTCAAAATAAAAAATACCATCTGTTTTCCAGGATAAGGCTGAAACGCTACGGGTGAACGAAATACCACTTCTTCAGCAAGTAGTTCATTCAAGATCGACATATCACGGGTTTCTAGCATTTCATGCCAGCGTACAATGGATTTTCTGGTATTTTCGATGGTCATTTTGGATTCCTTTTTTGTTTTAGTATTAAAATACTCATCCCTTTTTAAAGGTGAGAAGTACTGCTTCGCAAGGAGGATTCTTTCTTACAAATCCTCTCCCTAACCCTCTCCTTTAATAAAGGAGAGGGAAAAAAAGCAAGTTTTAATATTTTCAGATCACCGCTGCCAATTCAGCACCCTGACGGATGGCACGTTTGGCATCCAGCTCACCCGCTTCTTTTGCTCCACCAATCAGATGCACATTTTTACCCACCGCTTTTAGCTCATCAAACATGGCGGTATAAGATTCCTGACCGGCACAAATGATCACGTGATCGACTTCCAGCACTGCAGGTTTGTCATTCACGACGATATGTAAGCCCTGATCATCAATTTTTTCATAATTGGCGCCCGCAATCATTTTTACGTCACGGTGTTTTAAACCGGTACGATGAATCCAGCCTGTGGTTTTACCCAGACTCGCGCCGACTGAAGCGGCTTTACGTTGCAATAAATAAATTTCACGTTGCGGTTTTTCTACATTTGCGGCTTTTAAGCCACCGACATTTTCATAGTCAGTATCAATACCCCATTCATCATAGAATTTTTCCGGATTGATACTGCCACTTTCTCCTTCATGACTCAGGAATTCGGCTGTATCAAAGCCAATACCACCTGCACCAATAATGGCAACTCGCTGACCCACTGGCTTACGTTCTTTCAAAACGTCCAGATAAGACAATACTTTTGCATGATCAATGCCTGGAATCTCAAGCTGACGCGGTGTCACGCCTGTTGCCACCACAATGTCATCAAAGTTTGACTGAGCCAGCTCTTCCAGACTCGCCTTATGATTCAGTTGCAATTTGATACGTGGCTGTAATTCAATCTGGCGTTTGAAATAACGCAAGGTTTCATAAAACTCTTCCTTGCCTGGAATAGTCTTGGCAATATTAAACTGTCCACCAATCTGAGCAGCGGCTTCAAATACCGTCACCTGATGACCACGATTTGCAGCATACACAGCAAAGCTTAAACCTGCAGGACCCGCACCAATCACGGCAATATTTTTTGCTACATTGGTTTCTTTAAAAATGAGCTCTGTTTCATAGCAGGCACGTGGATTGACCAGACAGGTGGCAATTTTCATTGAGAAAATATGATCCAGACAGGCCTGATTACAACCGATACAGGTATTGATCTCATCGCTACGACCCTGCTCCGCTTTCAGGACAAACTCAGAGTCTGCCAGCATCGGACGGGCCATAGAAATCATATCAGCATCACCAGACGCCAATACATACTCAGCCATTTCCGGAGTATTAATACGGTTTGAAGTGATTAAAGGGATCTTCACCTGACCTTTCAGCTTACGGGTGACCCAAGTGAAGGCTGCACGAGGCACTTTGGTGGCAATGGTCGGAATACGCGCTTCATGCCAGCCAATGCCGGTATTGATAATGGTCGCACCGGCTTTTTCAATTTCTTTGGCTAACTGGATGACTTCTTCCAGAGTTGAACCGCCTTCGACCAGATCCAGCATAGACAAGCGATAAATAATGATAAAGTTCTCACCGACCATTTCACGGGTACGGCGTACGATTTCAATCGGGAAACGGATACGGTTTGCATAGCTTCCGCCCCACTCATCATCACGATGGTTGGTACGTGCTGCAATAAACTCGTTAATCAGATAGCCTTCCGAGCCCATGATTTCTACACCGTCATAACCGGCATATTGAGCCAGCTTGGCACAATTGGCAAAATCATCAATGGTTTGCTGCACTTCAGCCGAAGTTAAAGCATGCGGTTTGACTGGATTGATCGGTGCCTGAATTGGGGATGGCGCGACATTTTCAGCCTGATAAGAATAACGCCCGGTATGCAGAATCTGCATGGCAATTTTCCCGCCCGCCTCATGTACGGCCTGAGTAATCACTTTATGCTTTTCAGCTTCTTCAAGAGTGTCAAGTTTGGAACCACCATGAAACGTTACGCCATGATCATTTGGAGAAATCCCGCCGGTGACGATTAAAGCGACTCCACCTTTGGCACGCTCTGCATAGAAAGCTGCCATCCGATCATATCCGCCGGGTGCTTCTTCCAGACCAACGTGCATGGAACCCATTAACACGCGGTTTTTAAGCGTGGTAAAACCCAAGTTCAAGGGGGCAAGTAAATTCGGATATTTAGACATTTCAACTCCTGAGCGTGCGTTTAGGCTGGCTATTGTTTTAGCAACTGGCAGTTTGATCCCTCAACCCATCCAGTTTAATGCAATTTGTTGCACTAATTTATATGCCAGAATTGATTTTTATGCAACATGTTGCATAATAATCCCGAGTCACTTTTTTGAGACGTTTATGTCTTTAGCGCATGTTTTATTGACCAGCCTGATTGAAAAACCCAGCACCGGAATCGAACTGGCCCGCCGCTTTGACCGTTCCATGGGCTTCTTCTGGAATGCAACTCATCAGCAGATTTATCGCGAGCTGAATGCCATGCTACAAAAAGGCTGGATTTCCACGCTAGAAGAGGAAGATTCCAATAGCCGCAAAAAGACTTATCAAGTGGAACGTCTGGGCCGGGAAGAACTGGCCAACTGGATGCTGCAACAAAGCCCACCGGCACAACTGCGCGAAGAACTGATGGTGCGTTTACGTGCCGAAGCCCAGCTTGGTGGCAATAACACCTTGGCAGAGCTGGAACGCCATCTAGAACTGCATAAAGAAAAACTGAAAACCTATCAGCAGATTTTTGCCAAGGACTTTGCCGAAGCGGACGAAACTGACCGTACCCTGTATATTCATAAAATGATTTTGCAACTGGGGATTGATCAGGAACTGGGCTGGATTTCCTGGCTGGAACAAGTCATTCCGCGACTCAAACAATTTGACGCAAAATAATTCTAAATACGGAGACACACATGCCCTTTTATCGCATGCCCGATGGTGAACAGCTATTTGTACGCGAATATGGTCAGGGACAGCCGGTACTGGTACTCTCAGGACTCGGCATGCTGAGCTGGCAATGGAAAGCTTTTCTCTATGCGCATCAGAAAAATTTCCGTTTCATTATTCCGGAATGGCGCGGCTTTGGGGCTTCCAGTCGCTGTAAAATTCCGCAAGATCTTGATGCAATTTCCAGTCACTGGCTGGATATTCAATCGGTAATTCAACAGCTCAATTTAGATAAATTCATTGTGATTGCTTACTCTATGGGCGCGACGACAACCATGCATGGCCTGCACTATGGGGACTTTGCCAAACACATAACAGCTTATTTGCACATTGATCAGACTCCCAAAATACCAGTCGATGATGCTTGGGCTTTTGGTCTTTTTGGCCCACGTCATCAGGAATTTATCGACACATTCTGCAGCAGCTCTCTGCCCTACTTGCACAATATCAGCAAGTTGAATTGATTCGCGATCTTGACGTTTCTGTCCGTAAACAAATTGCCGCCCTATGGCTAAAGTTTATTCAGCTACAAAATGAACAAAAATATAGCCTGAAAGCTTTCGAATTCATTTTGAATCAACTACAACTGCAAAGTCTGTTATTGCCTTCCAGTCGGGTGGATTATATGACGTGGTATATCAACAATTATTTATACCATCGTGAGGATTACCGAGAGGCATTGGCCCAGCTCAGCTGTCCGGTGACTTTCTTTAGCGGCGTACAATCCAAGCTATATCCTTTTGAAGGTCAGCGCCTGATTGCAGAAAGCCTGCCTCAGGCCAAACAGATACTTTTCAGCAAATCCGGCCATACACCTTTACTGACTGAACCGCTAAAATTTGCCCGAGAACTTGGCATCTTTTTAAATGAAAATTCACAATCTAGCACTTCAGCTGCCTAAAGATTCAGGAGATAGAACAATGAAAAAGTTAGTGGCTTTTTCCGGTGCAGGCATGAGCGCCGAAAGTGGCATTCATACTTTTCGCGACAATGATGGACTTTGGGAACAATACCGGATTGAAGAGGTCGCGACACCTGAAGCTTGGGCCAAAAATCCAGAACTGGTGCAACGCTTTTATAATGCCCGCCGTAAAAACATTCTGGAAGCACAGCCGAATGCCGCACATCAATTAATTGCCGATCTTGAAAATGAGTTTGATGTGCATGTAATCACCCAGAATATTGATGACTTGCATGAACGTGCCGGCAGCTCCAAGGTGATCCATTTACATGGCAATATTCGCCTGGCCAAAAGCTCAGGCCCCGATGCACAAAGCACAACCGAGTTTTATCCAATTGAAGGCTCTGAATTAGATTTAAATCAACACTTTTGTAAGGCAGGCTATCCGTTACGTCCGCATGTAGTCTGGTTTGGCGAAGCCGTACCCGCGTATGAAGAAGCTCAAGACTGTGTACAGGATGCCGATATTTTTGTGGTGATTGGCACCAGCCTACAGGTTTATCCAGTTGCCGGGTTAATTCATGAGATTCCTGCGAAATGTCCGGCCTATTACATCGATCCGAAAGCCGAGCAGCAGCATTTGCCTGCACAGTTTTACAAAATCCCCCAAAACGCGACCGATGGCATGCAAACACTGCTAGGTTTACTGAAATCCGGGAATTAAATTTTTTTTATATGCTGCATTCTCTGATTGACAGTATGCAACAATCAATTTTTAATCAGCTTATCGTTGCAAGGATGGAATTAAACCATGCTGTCTGATCTGGATGACTTTTACTGTTTCGCTCAGGTGGTGGAACATGGCGGCTTTAGTGCAGCCGAACGTGCGACCGATATTCCCAAATCCAAACTCAGCCGTCGGGTGTTTAATCTGGAAGAGCGTCTGGGTGTACGTCTGATTCAGCGCAGTTCTCGTCATTTTGCCGTCACCGATATCGGCATGAATATTTACCGGCATGCCCAAGTTATGCTGAGTGCTGCACAGGCGGCGCATGATCTGGTGGACCACCTGAGTACCGAACCGCGCGGAACTATTAAAGTCAGCTTGCCCGTCTCTATTGCCCAAAACGAACTGGCAAAAATTCTGCCGGATTTTTTGAAAAAATATCCTGAAATTAAAGTCCAGATGATGATCACCAATCGACGGGTCGATATTATCAATGAAGGCTTTGATCTGGCCTTACGTGTCCGTTCCAGCCTGGATGATGATCCGAATCTGGTGATTCGCCAGTTTGAAAAAATTGAGCAGCACTTATTCGCCAGTCAGGGTTATTTAAACGAATTTGGTGAACTGAAAAACCCTGAGCAACTGGCTGAGCATAAAATCCTGAGTATGGCCGAAGACCATACCGAACAGTTTCTGACCTTACAAAATGAACAGCAGGAACAGAAAAAAATCCGTGTCAGTCCCACCGTCATGGGTTCTGACTTAAATATGCTGGCACAATTGGCCGCGTCAGGATCAGGCGTTACTTTGTTACCAGATAACGTGGTCGAGCATTACGTGGCAAGTGGTGAACTTGTTCGGGTACTCCCTGACTGGAAAGCGCCGCATGGTATTTTCCATGTGGTTTATCCTTCACGTCGCGGCTTATTGCCCGCAGTACGGGTCTTTATTGACTATCTGGTCGCTGAATTAAATCAGCGCTAAGTGATATGCTGTTGAGGAAAACTGGACAAAAAAATAGCTCATTCTTGGGGAAAAATGAGCTAGAGAAACTTTCACTACAGCATAGTGAGCTAAAAAAAGGGAACCTATGTATCTGACTCTTAGTTTAATCAGATATAAAATCCTAAACCACTGTTTAATGTAGTGTTTTGTATGTTTTCGTCAGCAAGAACGAGTGAGTTGTAATTTATGTAAGTGGATTATCTTAATAAAGATCATTCAATCAATATTTTAAATTTCCGGATACTCACCTGTGCCTTCAGGCCAAGGCGACAAGACTTCAAACCCGCTTTCAGTCACATAAACCATATGTTCCCATTGGGCAGACCAGGATTTATCCGTGGTGACCACAGTCCAGCCATCTTTCAGCTCTTTGACGCGAGCTTTGCCCATATTCACCATTGGCTCAATAGTAAACACCATTCCCGGAACCAATTTAATGCCCTGACCTGGCTGACCATAATGCAGAATGTTTGGCTGTTCGTGATAGACCTTGCCGATGCCATGACCGCAATATTCACGCACAATGGAATAGCCTTTACGCTGGGCGACCGTTTGAATCGCATAACCAATATCACCCAAGGTCGCGCCCGGCTTCACCGCATGAATCCCGGCCACCATAGCTTCATAAGTGGTATTGACCAATCGCTTGGCTTCTGGAGATGGGGTTCCAACATAGTACATCCGGCTAGTATCACCGAAATAACCGTCTTTAATAATGGCAACATCAATATTGATAATATCGCCATCCTGCAGAACGACTTTTGATGATGGAATGCCATGACAAACCACTTCATTCGGTGAAATACAGGTGGTTTTGGTATAGCCATAATAGCCAATATTGGCTGGCGTCACTTTTAATGTATTGACAATAAAATCATGACAGAGATCATCCAGATATTCAGTCGTGACACCTGGCTTGACATGCTCCCCGATCATCGCTAAAACTTCTGCAGCCAAACGCCCAGATATCCGCAGTTTTTCAACATCTTGCTCAGTTTTAAGACTAATCGCTGGAGCGCGCATATACCTATCCTCACTATGAATCCCTGAATTATAATCCCTTTTTTGCGAAATATGTCGCAGTTGTTGAGTTTCAGTACAGCAATTTTCCTTGAAATAGGACTTTTCACTGCTGCTTATTTGTACAAACAATAACTAACATATTTTGATAGCAAGTGCAGATATTTTTTGAGCTTGTAAGGAAAAATATATTTTTCAGCGAATTATCAAACATATATTTCTACCAAGATTTGAATGACCGGTTATGTGATCCGCAAACTCACTAGAATCAAGGCTTCCAGCCTTAAAATAAACTCCAAAAAATTGGACATATACACTAAAATCGCTTTCTTTTGTTCTATTGATCTCCCTTTATGACAAGTCTGCGTACCCGGGATATTGTCGCCCTAGGTTTTATGACCTTTGCACTATTTATTGGTGCGGGCAACATTATCTTCCCACCGATTGTGGCTCAACAAGCCGGTGAACACGTATGGCTCGCTGCTTTAGGTTTCCTTATTACAGCAGTCGGCTTACCCGTGATTACCATTATTGCGTTGTCTCGCGTTGAAGGTTCCATTCAGGCACTAAGCTCGCCTCTTGGCAAAGCAGCCAGCATCTTGCTGACTGTAATCTGTTACTTAGCTGTTGGCCCTTTATTTGCGACGCCGCGTACCGCAACCGTTTCTTATGAAATCGGTTTTTCATCTTACTTTGGCAATGAATCTGGCAGCCTGCTCATTTACAGCATCATCTATTTTGCTGTGGTGACCATCGTATCTTTATATCCAAACAAGATTCTGGATACCGTCGGCTATTTCCTGTCACCACTTAAAATTATTTCTTTGATAATTTTGGGTGTAGCAGCCGTGATGATCCCTGCCAGCAATCCGCCTGCAGCGATCGATAATTACGTTACCAGTCCAGTGACTGAAGGCTTCGTAAATGGTTATTTAACCATGGATACTTTGGGCGCTTTAGTTTTCGGTATTGTGATTGTTAAAGCCATTACTTCACGTGGTGTAACCGATAAAAAACTGATTACCAAATATGCAGTGAATGCCGGCATTATTTCTGGTATTGGTTTAACTCTGGTGTATTTAAGTCTGTTTAAACTTGGACTAGGTAGCCATGAGATTGCACCAAATGCAGCCAATGGTGCCATTATCCTGCATGCATATGTACAACATGCTTTTGGCGATATGGGTGCTTACTTCCTGTCTGGCATGATTTTTATTGCCTGTATGGTGACTGCAATTGGTCTGACTTGTGCCTGTGCTGAGTATTTCTCCAGCTTGACCAAGATTCCGTACAAGATTTTTGTATTCATTCTGGTGGGCTTCTCACTGGTGATTTCAAACCTGGGTTTAACCAAACTGATTGCTGTTTCGGTTCCAGTCTTGAGCGCTATTTATCCGCCTGCCATTAGCGTCATTATGCTGAGCTTCTGTGCGAGCTTCTTCAAGAAACCATCTCATGTGATTGCACCAGTGACCCTGGTAGCCTTGATCTTTGGTATTTTTGATGGATTAAAAGTCGCTGGTTTTGAATTGCCTGCATTACTGCAAAATTTACCTCTATCAGATCAGAATCTGGCCTGGTTTATCCCGTCCATGATTGTATTGCTGATTACAGCTGTGATTGACCGTATTAGAAACTAAAATTTCTAGGATGTCTGAAAAATCGTATTTTTACCCAAAATCCGGTTTGAGCGTGATCAATAATTGTCAGGTTTTACCCAAACGGACATTTATTGTTTCTTAATAATGACATCAAATCACCGCTGTAAATCTTGATACTAAGATTTTCTATAAAATATGATGTATAGAATTGCACTTTAATTATTTTATTTTTTATATAAATATAAACAAAACTTTAATTTCCTGATTTTAGATACCTATTGTTGCCAACTTAAACCAAGTCCCCCTCCGAGTCATACGCAGGCTTACAAAGTATTGATTAACACTACATATCTTTGGCGTAGAATTTGCATTTTCTATCTGGTCGCATTAATCAAATGATGACTACATCTTATTTCCAAAATTAGCTGGAGGTGAAATCTGAAAATATAATTCTTGCCTAATCAATTGATTATGTAGTTATACGACTAAAGATGGCCATTTTGACTGTAAAAGCCTGCCACAGCAGTTGCAAAGGTCCAAATTAAACAGTACAACTATATATTCAATTCTGACTGATTAAATCTGCTTTAATCTTCAATAACATAAATAAATGGGAGGGATGGAGATGTTATCATTACATTTCAACAAGCAAGTCTTCATTGACGCTCTTAAAGCCAACAACACCAATCTGGTGACATTTATATGCACCACTTTTGCACTCATGCTGACTTTAACCGTCCATTGCTTAATTCAAGGTAATTTAAAACTTGAATACTTTGGCTATGCACTGATTGTCTCAGCTGCATTTTTCCTATGGGCTGCCATAGACCAGAAATACCGATAAACAAATTTTAAATTAGCCCAGATGGATGATTTGGCCAATCATCCATCTGGTGAAAAAAGTGTTTTAACTTTCCAACATTCCAGTATCCTTTCAGAATAACTATAAAAATAAGATTAAAATAATCCGATAAATGCTCCATAGAGCAAAATCCCTGTCCCGCCCAATTCTGCGACAATTAAACCCAGCATGGCGAAAGTCATCAAACTTCCTGGCAAATAAAACTTACCCAGCTGATGCGGCTGTTTAAACTGATTCGTCGTGTCTTGCAGGAAACCATGCAACATATAAGCCCCAATAGAAAAACTGAAAAACAGAATATTGATCAGTACGCAAACCAGATTCACCATACTCGGCAACACTGAACAATAGGCTAATACTGCCAGAATTAAGGTCGCAGGTGCATAAAGTAGGCTGCTACTATGGGCAATATCGACATAATAATGTGCGCGTGACTGAGGTGATTGACGGATCTGCCAATATTTCCAGACGCCGGTGAACATCCCGACCCACAAGAATATTCCACTAAAAATAATGGCGATTTTAACGGCCAGCTCAAGTTCCATTAGCTGCATAATTTTATTCCATCTCTATTATTTTACTGACTTTTAAGTCATGTTTTCCCCAAGCTACCCTGCTAAAAATCTATACAGTAAAAGCTTCATCGGGATTATAAAAATCATAGTGTATCGTATGTCTGAATTTGAAACATTGACTCTCCAGTGTCAGGATGGCTATCGCTTAAGTGCACGTTTTTATGCAGCTATTTCTGAAACTGACAAACTTCCAGTATTAGTCTGTCCGGCAACTGGCATTACTAAACAGTTTTATCATCAGTTTTGTGTGTGGTTACAAGCTCAAGGCTATGCGGTTATGGTCTTTGATTTCCGGGGGATTGGTGATTCACTACATGGCCTGTTGAAAAATTCAAAAGCCAGTATTGTGCAATGGGGGCAACTGGATATACCGACCGCGATTGATGCTTTATCAACGCGTACCAATGCAGAAAAAGTGATCCTACTTGGACATAGTGCCGGTGGTCAGCTTTTAGGTATTGTGCCAAATTACGATAAAGTCGCAAAAGTGGTGGCTGTCTCTGGCTCTACTGGACATGTGAAAGGACTCAAAGGTAAAACCAAGTTACTTGCGCCAGTGATGTTTAATGTTATTTTCCCACTGGCACGCATCACTAAAGGCTATGGCCCGACTCAAGCGATTGGTATGGGTGAAAACCTGCCGAAAGATGTAGCTCGCGAATGGGCGCAGTTCTGTAGTAAACCGGGTTATGTAATCAACGCGATTGGTAAAAAGATTGCACCATCCCATGATTATCATGCGCAAATCACCTGCCCGATTACCTCAATCTGGTCATCGGATGATGAGATTGCCACGGAAGCCAATGTGAAAGATTTACTGCGTTTATATCCAAACGCAAAAACCCAGATAATTAAACTTAGCCCTAAAAGTTATGCCTATAAAGCCATTGGTCATATGCTGATGTTTAAAAAATCGCATCAGAATTTATGGCCGGTGATTGAACAGCAATTGACTGTTTAAATCAGATTTAGATGGTTATTTGCAGACTGCTGTGTTCTAATACACGCAGTTTGAGATGAGCCTCTTACAGTATATGGGCTTGACCTATATACGACTAGCCCCTAACCATGGGGCTTTTTATTGTCTGAACATTTTAAAACGTATATAAAAATAGGCTGACGATAACACCAACCCATGTCTTTCTTTATCGAATTAAATATTATTTTGACTCAATGTCATAGACCCAGTTTCGTGCCTGTTTGTCTGTGGTCGTTTCACAAACGTAGTAATCGTGATCCCATGAATCAGGATGGAATATTTCCCTTTTGGTATAGGTGACATTTTTGCCTTTTTCGACGCAGATAAAGCTGTCACCTTGGTCTTTGACCTGCGTTCCGTTGAGGAAACCACCAATACAGAGAAATCGGGATTGTTTGGGCATTGATTACTTCAACTTCTTTGAACTTTTAAATCATCAGGTAAATTATTATAAATTTTTCTAGTTGTCATTGTTATTTTTTGAATATTGACGATATCATCATTGATTTTTTCACCACTAACAAAACTGCGTAATGAGATTAAAGTTTTCTCATAAAAATAATCGTGCCAAATAAACATATACTCGTCACCATATTTCTCAAATGAACTTTTAGTACTTGGTAAGTATTTAATTATTAGTTCAACAAGCTCTTTATCTTCTTTTTTTAAAAATTCTGTGGTTTTATCTTTAAAAGCCGCTATTAATGTTATTGCAGTAACTGTTATTCCCTGAAAAATACGCAAACTATTTAAACTTTCATGATCTAAATAAAGATCTATAAAATCACTATTTAAGTCTTTAATTTCTTTTAAAATATTTTCAATGTTGCAGTCACGGTATAGCTGCTCACCAACCCCTTGTAATTCTAATTCTCTTTTTTCAGCATATACTTTTTTAAAATTAATTCTTATTAGTATTTGAATCAGGAAGTTTGTTTTATTAAATACTTTTATTAATTTTAAACAATCTTCCGCAGCAATTAATTGCTTATCATTTCTTACTTTTGAACGATTTTTTTCTAAATCAGTTAAATAATTATTTATTAACGCTATATGACTGTCTTTTTCTCTTATTTTTTGTCGAAATTCTTCCATTTCTTTTTCAAATTTAATATTAATTTTCTTTTCATAATACTTAAAAATAATATCTTTAAAAAAATATGCAATACCAACAAGAAAACTTGTAGATCCTAATGTACTAAACAACAACACTGATAAATCTGATAATTCCATTAATAATTCTTCTCAAAAAAATAAGGGCTGATAAATCAGCCCTTATTTTAAACTACTTTTTAATCAACAATTAAGTTAACTGAGCAGCAGCAATTTTCTTCGTATCAACGTCTTTAGCAGCGTCAGTATATTCGCTCATCTTGTCGAAGCTTAAGTATTGATAGATGTCAGCTGACATGCTGTCAATTTGAGCTGCGTACTGTTGGTATTCTTCTGGAGAAGGTAATTTACCCAATACAGCAGCAACAGAAGCAAGTTCAGCAGAAGCCAAGTAAACGTTAGCACCTTGACCTAAACGGTTCGGGAAGTTACGAGTAGAAGTCGATACACAAGTTGTGTTCGGAGCTACACGTGCTTGGTTACCCATACACAATGAACAACCTGGCATTTCAGTACGCGCGCCAGCTTTACCATAAATGTTATAGAAACCTTCTTCCATCAACTGATGTTCGTCCATACGCGTAGGTGGAGCAATCCACAAACGAGTTGACAACGCACCACCAGGAACTTTTTCTAACAACTTACCAGTCGCACGGAAGTGACCGATGTTAGTCATACAAGAACCAACGAATACTTCGTCAATTTTCGCGCCTTGAACATCAGAAAGAAGTTTTGCATCATCTGGATCGTTCGGGCAGCAAAGAATAGGTTCTTTGATATCTGCAAGATCGATTTCATACACTTTGGTGTATTCAGCATCAGCATCTGCTTTGATCAGGCTTGGGTTAGCCAACCATTTTTCCATGTTCTCAACACGACGAGCCATAGTACGCGCATCGCCATAACCTTCAGAAATCATCCACTTCAACATGGTGATGTTTGAACGAAGGTATTCAGCAACTTTCTCTTCAGAAAGTGTGATAGAACAACCAGCAGCAGAACGTTCAGCAGAAGCATCAGAAAGTTCGAACGCTTGCTCAACAGTCAGGTCAGTTTCCATTTCTGTTAAGTCGATCTCAAGGATACGACCAGAGAAGATGTTTTTCTTACCTTTCTTCTCTACAGTTAGGTCACCTTCCTTAATTGCGTAGTAAGGAATTGCATGTACAAGGTCACGTAGCGTGATACCAGGCTGCATTTTACCCTTGAACTTCACAAGTACAGATTCAGGCATGTCAAGTGGCATAACACCAGTTGCTGCAGCGAACGCTACAAGACCAGAACCCGCCGGGAATGAAATACCGATTGGGAAACGAGTATGCGAGTCACCACCAGTACCAACAGTATCCGGAAGAAGCATACGGTTTAACCAAGAGTGAATAATACCGTCACCTGGGCGTAAAGACACACCACCACGGTTCATGATGAAATCAGGAAGCGAGTGTTGCATTTGAACGTCAACTGGTTTTGGATACGCAGCTGTATGACAGAAAGATTGCATAACAAGGTCAGCAGAGAAGCCTAGGCAAGCCAAGTCTTTCAATTCGTCACGAGTCATTGGACCAGTTGTATCTTGCGAACCCACAGTAGTCATCTTAGGTTCACAGTAAGTACCTGGAAGTACACCTTGACCTTCAGGAAGACCACAAGCGCGACCAACCATCTTCTGAGCTTGAGTGAAACCTTTACCAGTTGCAGCAGGCTGAACCGGAGTACGGAACATTGTAGATACTGGAAGACCTAAAGCTTCACGCGCTTTAGTCGTCAAACCACGACCTACGATCAGGTTAATACGACCACCAGCACGAACTTCGTCTAGAAGTACTGGAGTTTTAAGTTCAGCTTCAGCGATTTGCGCGCCGTCTTTGAACGCAGTTACTTTAGCAGCAGCGTGATCGATCTTAAGAACGATTTCGTCGCCCATGTTCATGTTAGCAACATCGATCTCGATCGGTAACGCACCAGCATCTTCCATCGTGTTGAAGAAAATTGGAGCGATTTTAGAACCTAGGCAGTAACCACCGTCTTTCTTGTTCGGGATGTGTGGAATGTCATCACCGAAGAACCAAAGTACAGAGTTAGTTGCAGATTTACGAGATGAACCTGTACCAACAACGTCACCCACGTAAGCAACCTGGTTGCCTTTCGCGATCAATTCTTTAATCTGGTTAAGTGGACCCACTTCACCAGGAACTTCTGGATTGATCCCGTCACGTACGTTTTTCAACATTGCATTTGCGTGCAATGGAATGTCTGGACGGCTCCAAGCGTCTTGTGCAGGTGACAAGTCGTCAGTGTTGGTTTCGCCAGTTACTTTGAAAACCGTCAGTTTGATTTCTTCAGGAACGTCTTTACGGCTAGTGAACCATTCAGCATCAGCCCAAGACTGCATAACTGCTTGAGCATTTGCGTTACCAGCTTTTGCTTTATCAGCAACGTCATGGAATGCATCAAATACAAGAAGCGTTTTTTTCAATGCTTCAGCTGCAAGTTCAGCAAGCTCAGCATTGTCTAAAAGTTCAACTAAAGGTGCTACGTTATAACCACCCAGCATAGTACCTAGTAAGTAAACAGCACGTTCTTTAGAAACGAGTGGAGAGGTTGCTTCGCCTTTTGCCAATGCAGCTAAGAACGCAGCTTTTACATATGCAGCTTGGTCAACACCTGCTGGTACACGGTTTTCAAGCAAATCTACCAAGTATGCTTCTTCACCAGCTGGCGGGTTTTTTAGTAGTTCAACTAATGCAGCTGTTTGGGCATCGTCAAGTGGCTTCGGTGGGACTCCGAGTGCGGCACGTTCTTCAACGTGTTGGCGGTAAGCTTCTAGCACAGTGTTATTCCTCTTTTTTAAAAAATTACTTATGAATTCCTGCTTATTCCAAGCTTCATAAATAATATGGACTCCGAAATTTTACTAAATTTCCAGTTAAAAGTTAATGCAACTCAAGTGTTTCTTCGTGATGCTCGTTATTTTATAACTAAATGATGCTCTTAATGATTATTCCATAATCAGTTCCAGCTTACACCACACGAAACAAGCCCATGAATAGGCCCTTTTAACTGAATTTAATGCATAAAAAAGGCAACCCTGATGTTGCCTGATTTGAAGTTAAAAAGATACTCCACCTTAGTGTACAGTGGTCGAGTTTAAATACTGTTGATATGAGTCTCGGCAGCCTTGGAATTTCACCACGCATTCATCTTCATAGGTGGTACTGTGATTATTGCTGGCAAAGGAAATATCCACCTGATAAAGCTTTTTATCTTGTTCTAGCATCTTCTTTAAAACGACTTTGTCACCGACGCTGAGTACATAGCGACTGCCGCCAATAATGACCACACCTTCTTCATCTTCCAGCAGTAGATCAGAATGATGCAAATATCTTACGACTTCCATATTGTGCTACTCCTTGGTTAATTGGAGTTAAATTCATTATTCAATATAAAGATAAGTATTTCTATATTTTAGATTTAAAAATTGTCACAAAGTGTACATTTTTTGCTTAGGCTATTTCTATTTTTCAGTCTTTTGAAGATGTGTATATTTAAATACGTTTAATGGGAAATATGAGTTGAATGATTTTATGCAGATTTTACAAACCGTTCCTTAGAACGGTTTGTAATCTGGTAATTCATCATGCGGTGTCGCAATACACTTTGCAGTAAATTCAGCGCGGACTTTTTCACGGGCTGCTTTTACATCTACCTTAATCTCTTCGGCTGGAATCGCATAGACTTCATCAATAATATTCAGGATAAAACCTTTGGTGGTTTCATCATCGATCTTGTTGGCATGCTCGATTGCTTTTTCTTTCTCAATCGCATTCTGACGATCCAGCATAATGGTACGCGCCGCATTTCCGACACTTCGACAATAACCTTGCCACTGCTCTTCAGGGGTTAAGGGTTTCTTCTCGGCACAACCGGCAAGCGCCAGCATAAACGATAAAGCCAATAACTTTTTCATGAATTTCTCCTTCCGAGGGGCAATATAAAAGATCGGGGAAGATTTGTCATTTCAAAATGCCAGTTGTAATGAATTAAAAAAAGCCCATCAATGGGCTTTTTCATTTTATGTGATTAACCGCATGAAGCTTGAATAATCTTTTTGCTTGCAGGATCTACGGTGACAGTCACTCGTTCTTCACGATAATCCATAGTCACCGCTTGACCCGGTTCGACCATACGTACAATTTGTGCCTTGGTTTTCTGCTTGATTTGCGCTTCAGTCAAATTGGACTGACCGACCAATTCCGCTGCCTGATCAGCAATACATTTAGGTTGATTCATGTGCAGTAATTCCCACTCCTCGACCACCTGACCATTCTTTAAATGGCAATATCCGACCTGACCATTGCTTTCAGTACGAATTTCAAGCTTGCCACCCTGATTGACACAATAAGCGCTTGCAGGATTCGCTGAACCTATTTTAGGAGCTTCCGTCTTAGATTGCGGCGTGGTAGTACATGCGCTTAAAGCGACAGCCAGCAAACCGAACAGCATTGTTTTTTTCATGAGAGCCTATTCTTCTTCAATAATTCTTCACCAATTTAGCATATTTCCTGGTCCTTGCCAGACACAAGTCTGTGTACATTTTTAACCGTGCTTTTTCATTAAAGAATGGAAATAACACATTTATGAATTAAGGACTTCAACGCTATAAACTCTCTCAATGAACAAGATAAACAGAAGAGAAGAGCCTCTACAAAATACGAAAATTCCGAATGAATCGCCTAAACCAAGTGATTATGCATTTCAATAGCATTGCATTGTCATTACATCATTCAAATATGCCTTCACTTTTAAATTTGTGATCTGTGCTGGATTGATTTAATATTTGATTGAATTTTAAACTTTCTATTGGCATGACAGACGATCCTCAACTCTCCCTCAAGGAATATCTTGCTACGGTTCAGGAAGTGGTCAAACTCACTTTCGATACACCAGTATGGGTCAAAGCCGAGATTCGTAATCTAAGTATTAAAGCCGGCCATTATTATCTGGAGCTGGCAGAAAAAGAAGCCGACAGCGATCAGGTGATTGCCAGTTGCCGAGCGACCATCTGGAAATTTAGTGCCCAGAAAATTGTCACGCAGTTTGAACGTGAAAGCGGAATTGAGCTGAGTCGCGATCTGAAAGTGCTGATTAAAGTCAAAGCCAACTTTGATCCGCAATATGGCTTTTCTTTAAATATTGTCGAGATTGATTCGGGCTATACCTTAGGAGATATTGCCCGGCGTTATCAGCAGATTGTTGAGCGGTTGACGACTGAAGGACTGATTCAACGCAATAAAAACTTGCCCAGTCCTTTTGACCTGAACCGGATTCTGGTGATTGCTCCCGAAAATGCAGCAGGCCTGGGAGATTTTAAAAAAGATGCCGATGCACTTCAGCGTGCGCAGGTGTGTGAGTTTATTTACTACAGTGCGACTTTTCAGGGAAATACTGCCCCGCAAAGTATTATGCAAAATCTGGCGCAAGCGCTCAAACAATGGGCACAGACTTATAATACAGCACCGGATCTGATTGTGATTATACGAGGTGGTGGCGCAGTCAATGATCTGGCTTATTTGAATGATTATGATCTGGCTGCCCTGCTCTGTAAACGTTCGGTACCTGTCTGGGTCGGCATCGGGCATGAAAAAGACCGTACTATTCTGGATGAGATTGCGCATCGCTCCTTTGATACCCCGAGTAAAGTCATTGCTGGAATCCGCAATCATATCTTTGAACTGACCCAGGATGTCCTGAATTATCTACAGCGCATTCAGCGTTTATCCCAGCAACAGATTCAAGCTTATCAAAATCAGAATGATCAATTTTTGAAACTGATTCAAAGTCTGGCCAACAACCAGATTATGGATGCGCTGCAACGTCTGCAACAGATCAAGGCCAATACTGCCAGTCTGGCCCAGCAGCATACCCTGCTGATTAATCAGCAGCTTGATGCCCTGATGCGGGAAACACTACTACAAAATCCTAAACATGTTTTATCCAAGGGTTATGCCATCGTGCGTCAGCAAGAACATGTGGTTACTTCGATTCGCCAGATTCAGCCTAATGATCTGGTTGAAGTCGAATTGCATGACGGTATTTTTTCAGCACAACTTATACAGGTACTTCCTCATGAATCATGATACTTTGAGCTTCCAACAAGGCTATGACATCTTGAAAAAGAATGCGGAATTGCTCGAATCTCAGCAAGAACCGGATATTGATAACTTGATGAAAATCGTGGAAGAATCCATGACCGCTTATAAAGCTTGCAAGGCACGGGTTGAAGCAGTTCAAACTGCGTTAAATGATACTTTTAAAGATTAATTGCACCCCATTTTAAATATCTTTTTAGGCTATTTTTCTAGATTGAATTGACATAAAAGCTCTCATTAATGAGGGCTTTTTTATTAAGTGAAAAAAATCTTTTCAATGAATAATTAAATTTTCTAGATGGGGATTTTGATAAATCCGCTCAATTCCATATGGGAAAAATTGTATTTTCATTCTCATCCACCAGACGATAAAAAAGCCCAATATTAAATTGGGCTTTTTATTACTCTTCAACTTGTATCGGATCACCGTCTTCAGGGCGAATATGACGCGTCCCATCATCCGCAGGATCAACACTAGAACCATCTTTGGTAATAGCATTGTACATTTCATCCTCTTTCTTATCATCGATAAATTCTTCATCTTCGAAATCTTGAGGTTCACTATCGTTGTCGAAGTTTAAAGGCTTTTCTTCATCTATCATGGCGATCCATCACTTATTTAACTAATAAAATATCATGCTCAAATATTTGAAAGATTCATTCAATAGTCAACGATGATCATTTGTGTAACTGAATAAACACAATAGTAATTGGAACTTTACTTTTCTATCAACAAAAAAATGCCTCCTTAGGGAAGGAGGCTGAAATTGGAAAGAAACTACAGCGATAGAATCTATTCATGCATTATATATAAACTTATAATTTATATATTAGCATAATATTACATTAATTTTTCAATTAAAAAGCCCACTTACTTTTTCAAATAAGCGGGCTAGTGCTGTAGTCATTTTCTTCATATTATTTGCGTTTTCTTGTTTTCGCAAAACGAATATAGCACTGTGAATTTACCAATAAAGTATAGAGAGTATTAATAAACTGTTTTCTTACATTTGCTTTAAGTTACTTTTCGTTCAATAAGCTATACATATTAAAAAAGCCCATCTTTCGATAGGTCTTCCCCTTTTCACTTTTGCGCTGATTCAGGTATGTTGTCAAAGTGAGTAACGACTAGAGAATAAGCAAGCTATTGATAAAAATATATAAATAGACCATTAGTATAAAAAAAACTATGCTTGTTAAATTGATTGACGATTTTAACCTTCAACGACACCTTATAGCTGACTTAATTTGCTAGACATATAAGTTAAGAATAACGTCTTATCCTGAAAATCAGGCATTTCAAACACCCAAAAAATGTAATTTTTAGATCTCAATTTAAGTTTTACATTCACGGCCTTTACTTGAATTATTACATCCTCATGCTGCATTTCTGCGAATAATTCTAAAATCAGCGCAAAGAATCTCAGTTTGTTGACTGTGTTGTATTTTGTTGGTTTATATATTCTCAAGGCTTCAGAATATATAAGCTCGCACCATTCATTTCCATCTTCATCATCCATTAGCTCTCATTTAATTATTTAAAATAGATCACGAGGTAGGTTTATAACATGGTGGCTATAATTAAACTGCTTTTAATCTGAATATTAGAATTATAAATTTTTAGAAAATAAAAAAGCCCATCTTCCGATGAGCCTTTTTGGAAAATATATCGTGAAGAACTAAGCTGCAAATTCTTGCAGTACAAATCGTTTTACACTTTCATCAAAGTCAGGTTTTGAAAGAGCAAGCTTGCCATTTTTCATAGTTTTATAACAATAACTCGCTGCTACTCCCATACCAACCAAAGTCAACAACTTCATTGCTCACCTCTTTACTGGGAAGATTTGAATATAAAGTTATCATTCAAATTTGTAGTTTTCCAACTCAGTTTCGATTGTTTTCTGTACTACATGTTAATGAATGTATGAATAATAAATGAAAACCTGCCGCATGCTGAGTTTGCTTAAAGTCCTTCAACTAGTGGTTAATTTGCGTATCTATCCAGTTAAGGAAATTTTCCTTATTACTGAATTCTGGCATAGACCCTAAATTTATAGTCTCTTTGGCCCCAAATTTTCCAGCGACAGTATTCGGTGCTTGAACTCTGAAATCCAGAGGATCACTTTCATGAAGAGTTCTAAAATATTCTACTGCTTTATCAAATTCACTTTTATCCTTAAAACCTGGTCGTTCCTTTAAAAAGTCATAAACTTGTTCTAGAGCTGGTAGATAATTATTTTTAGGCATTCTGTTTTCTCTAAAATGATGAGTTTTATGATGAAGACCTATTTTGAATGAATAATGATAAGAATATTCCCTTATTTCTTAGAGTTTATGTAAATCATGATGATTTGAGAGTTAAATCCAAATTCTGGAGTAACCTGATAAAAAATGAGCGTAAACATACACTCATTTTTACTACATTTTCTAATGCATGTTTAACTGGCTCGCATTGCTCTAAAATAAAGTCTGTTTTATTGAAAAAAGTGCAAATGTCAGCTGCTCTATCAGTAAAGATCAGATGTTTTTAAATACGTCACTTTAAGGTTCAAGCCTAATTAACGCTATGAATATCAAGTTCATCATTGGTGGTCAATACAATAGACGCCAAAATTGGAATACCCAAAATGAAAGGTACAGCGAAAATCCATAGAACTACGGTTACATCCGATTTAAAGAAAAATTGAATGACGAATGCAGTCAAAATAAGTACAGAAAATAGAATCGCAGCAAAACGGATGATAAATTTAGTCGACATGCGAAGATGCTCTTATGCGTGAAATCGTATTTTCAATATACACCTATTTTTATTATGGGTTTATTGATTTTCAGTCTGTTATTGCATGTTTTAATTGATTTTCTATATGTGATAACTGAATTATACGACGATCAGTTTTCTTTACCCTGAAGTCTCATCCTAAATTCTTTCTCTACTCGTGATTTCATTGTCGTATATATAGAGGGATTGAATTCAGACATTAACGCTTCTGCTGATCCATAAATCAATCTACTGTATGACCAATAAAATTTGTGTGCTATCTCAAATTAAAAAAGCCCTAAAATTAGGGCTTTTTTAATGAGATTAGAATCGCCAATTATAGAACAAGTCAATCGCACGTTCTAAAGACTGACTCGCTTCCAGATACAGACGCTGATTTACCTGATAACGTAAAGTCAGCTTATTCACTGGTGTGAATACCCCGACCCCATAGCGCAGATATAAATCAGGCGTAATATAACCGGTCACAGAAACCTGGGTATCATCTCCTGTACCTTGGGCATCCAGAGCTAGACCAGTTAAGCCAAAACTGCGCCCGATCTGGTTGGTCAGTGCGCGGGTGCTACCCAAGCCCAAACTAATCCCCGCAGCAGCGATCGTATTATTCACATCGGATCTAAATCCTTCAGCCTGGCTTAAACCAGATACACCCTCATTAACACGACCGGTAATCAAGGCATTTAAGGCTTCCTGTTCTGACAGGCCCGCATCATTATAAATCTGAATACTTGGACTCGATGCAGTCCCTGTTACCCGTACCCCGACTGTACTACCCTGAACCGATTTATTGGCATCAATGTCCAGTGTCGGATTGGTAAGTTCACCATTAAAACGCGCGATAGCACGATTCAAGTCCAGACTTTGGCCATAGGCTTCGATTTTCACCCGCTGTGATACCCCGATTGCACCATTGGCACGCATTGCAGTTTCCAGACCACGCTGTGACAGATTGACTCGACCCAAGAGTGGAATACGACTGTCAAAGCCCTGAAAGATCACCTGATTCCCTAAAGAAACGGCAACATCTGCCCGGATATCCCAAGGACGTGCAGACTTCAAGATCGCCAGCTGATCATCACCTTCACGCACGACACGTACATCTGAAGATAAACCAACTACAGGTTCTGAGGCTTCAGGCATTGAAATCAATGCCCGCGGTACATCGACTGTGCCACTCAGACTCAGTTTTTTATTAAATGGATACATGTCCAGGGTCAAATCAGGTGTCACCACAGCAGTAATTAATGGGGCCTGACGAATCAGCAGATTGTCACCTTGCAGTTTTAACTGCACCCGCGGATCACCTTTCCAGTCCACAGAACCGGTTAATTTGCCCACACCACGGCCACTGTTAAATGCGCCATTGATGCTGGCAGAATTCTGACGTATGGATGAATAGAGCTGTACATTAGTCAGATTCACCGGTAGGGAGATCATGCTAATCGAAGCATCTTTGACCCGAACCTCACCCTCAAGTAAAGGATCCGTTAAAGTTCCGCTAATTTTTCCGGCATAAGATAAAATCCCGTCCAGATTACGGATGTCCTGAATAAATGGCTTAAAGACCTTGAGCTGTACCTGGTTAAAGGCAATTTCGCCACGCATCGGTTTACTGTCACGATATGGATCAATGATGACATTGGCATAGCCGGTTCCGATATCTGGTGTTTTGACATCCAGACGAAGCTGCAAGCCATCTGCCACACTTTTTGCGACCAACCCGACTTCATCATATTTGAGTGTAGAACCCAAATAATCTGGATCTTCAGAAGATAAGCCCACCACACCATTACGCGTCACCAGACGTGCGTCGATTTTAGGTTTGGCGCCTTGTGCCCAAGCAGCCTTGGCATAACCATTGACTTTACCCGTCAATGCCAATCCATCAGGCAGGAATGCACTGAAGTCTTCCAGATCAAGGTTTTGAGTAATAAAAGAGGCACTGCCACGGGTTTTGTTGACCCGAATCGGCTGATCAAAACACAACTGGCTTTGCTGACTCATCCAGCAATGAGCACCAACAAACAGATCCGATTGAGCACTGTTATAAATCACTGCTGCATTTTGACGTTGCACCAGACGGGCACGTAAAGAGTCGAAATCACCTTTTTGAATCTGACCCAGCCAGTTATTTTGGGCATTAAAGCCACCGGCGAGCTGCACAAAGAATTTTGACAGGCGGTTTTCTGCCTGCACTTTGAGAATGTGCGCAGCACGGGTACCGGCCAGTGATATCTCACCGCGTACAATCTCGCGTGAACCGCTACGCAGGCGATCCATTATCGCGGTCAATAAGGTTGGTGTGCTTTGCGATGTTGGCAACTGTCCGCGAACACGAACTTTCTGCACGCTAAACAGGTTTTTAAAAGCAAAATTATCGATAGATAGATTAGCTGAAGCCTGCAATCGTGGCTGCGCCTGCATATTGATATAGCCCTGCGCACGACCTCTTAAGCCCGGATACAATTCAAACAGGGCCGGCGCATTCACTTTTAGTTGGAGGTTTTGTGCATTACCGGTCGCCTGAATCTGGTTGCTGGCATAAGACAGGAACAAGTTATTGGCTTCAAACTGCTGTGGTACAAAACCACGCTGGTTTGAATTAATGATGACCGATAAATTACCCTTGCCACGTACCGGTTTGTTATTCAGCATACCGGCCAGATTCAAGCGTTGAATCTGAATGCGTTTTAAAGCATCTGACCACACCCCTTGAGTTTGCACATTGCCTGACAATTCACCTTTCAGTTTGGCATTAAAATATTGCGGCTTAAAACGGATTAAAGATGCATTGATATCCCAGCCAATCCCATTCGCCAGATTGACCAGACCGCTGGCATTAATCTTGCCAGCCACACCATCATGTCGGAATTCATTTATCTTCAACATTTCCGGGGTGCCTGAAACGCGCAGTTTCAGCATACCCTGACTGGCTTTAAGCTGGCTGGCATTTAAAGCACCATCATAATTGACCGCATAACCTTTAAAAACACCGCCCGCTTTTTCATTATGGAATAACAAGGCAATAGTACTGTTACCGGTCAGACGTACGGTTTCATTTTGCTCTGCCAGTCGTCCGGTCAGGTCAACACTGTTCAGTTTGATAATCTGCTGATTCGGTTGCGCATAACCATTGGCTTTAACCTGGCCATTCAAACGATCTACCGGTGAAGCTGCCGCAATACTTTGGGTATTCAAATTTTTGGCATTTAATACTGCGGCCCATTTTAACTGGCGTTTTTCCTGTGGCAGTTCAATCCGTGCATTGCCGCTTAAGCTGCCTGCTGCATTGGCGCTGTAATTAAAGCTCGGGACATTCAGGATATTTTTGTTCAGATTGAGCTTGGCTTGGTACATGCCTGCAGGTAGAAGTCCTTCTTCATGCTGCTCGACTTTAGTCGCCACATGAATATTCTGCTGACCTTCGACCAATGCCAATTTGACATCGCCAGACTGACTGCTGAGCCAGCCCACGTAAGGTACGGCGCGATCAATATTTTTCCAGGCAACATTTAACAGCATCGGTTGTACTTTATTGCCTTTGACCGGGTTTTGATCCAGCTTCAAATTCCAGCTTTCATAGCGGTCGAAATCAACCAGTCCGGTAAGGTGCAAGCCATTTTCCAGGTTACCCGCAGAAGCAATATTCGCATCCAGACTTGGCGGCAAGAAATCTTGTACGACTTGCGGAATGCGCTCATGTTTAGGATCAATCCCGTTCAAACGCCCAGCAAGATCCCAGCTAACCCGGTCTTTCCAGCCTACTGTCCCGGCAAGGCTAACTGCACCTTTCATTAACTGACCATTCAGATCGGTAATATTCAGCTGATTGACCAGATCGGTATACATCACCGCACTATACTGGCCTTGCGGAATATTTTCCCCAATCAGGTCAGTCTGGACGTTCAGGTCCAGACGCTTGATATCGCCATTAAACTCGGCAATGCCATCTTTGGTAAACAGTTTCTGTTCGGCCAGAATAGGCCAATGATAATTCTTGAACTTCAACTCGCCGCGCATCGGTACCTGAGGACGCATCGGATGCACGATAACCCAACCCGTTAATAAATCGGGTGTATTGGTCGCTACGCCAGCCTGAATCGTGTCCAGTGTTCCGCGTGCCCGCACCTGAATATCATGAATATTCAAGCTGTCTCTTAAAGAAGGCAGATTGACGATGCCTGTGGCATCTAGAGGATATTTGCCTTCAAACTGCATTTTACCCGTGGCTTCACGTACCGACAGATAGCCCATGTCCATACGGGAATCTTCAAAATTTAATTCGGTACCAGACCAGAGTGCCTCATTTAGTTCAATATTATAGAAATCGACTGCATTGGTCTGGGTTTTAATCACCAGATGATCGAGTAATAGATGATCAACGCGCAAGATAAAAGGCAAACGGATAGCATTAAACTTGAACGGTTCGCCCGTTGAAGGTCGCTTGTTAATAATTTGCAGATTAAGGACATCGGCTTCAGTCAGATGAATTTCTTTTTTGACAATCGCGCGCCAACCAAGTTTTACATCAGCACGATCAATTTTGACATCGACCGGTTTCAGGCTGACCAGCACATTTTTAAGAATAATCCCGCGCCATAAATTACCGCCTTCATATTCATATTGAATAATTTGCTGGCGTTCTAGCACTTGATCCAGCAGGAATTTACTGCCTTGATTGGTCGAAAATAGTAGAGCCAGCACAGACAGCAGAAAAATCAGCGAAAAAAGCACCGATAATAGGATGCTTCTGAATATACGGCGCTTTTTCGGCACAACGCTATCTTGTGGTTCTTGTTCTGGCTGTGGTTGGTTCTCGACCATGATCTACCCAAATAACTATTTTTTAAAATGATGTTTTATAACTGCGATCCAATAAAGAAATGTAAACGAATCGGATAATTGTCATCAGACAGTCCAGTCGCAACATCTATACGTATTGGCCCAATCGGTGAAGCCCAACGTACACCCACACCCGCGCCATATTCGGTCGGATTACTGAATTCTTTATTATAGGCATTTCCGGCATCTGCAAAGACCGCAGCACGCCAGCCTTCCTTAAACTGATAATTATATTCTAATGAAGCCACGCCCAAGGCCTGCCCGCCCACTTTAAAGCCGTCAATTTCCGGAGAAAGGCTCTTGTAGTCAAAACCGCGGATACTCTGGTCACCACCGGTGAAATATCTCAGGTTATACGGTACTTTGGCAAAATCTTGAGTAAAAATATAACCCGCGTCGGCACGCCCAACAAACTGATGGTCTGCATTTTCACCCAATGAATAGATAAAACGCCAGCCCGCATTCACAATGGCCATATCTGCATCAGAGAGTAAAGCCTCACTGCCCAGTTCAATCTTATAGGTCTGTTTGAAGCCTTTGGTTGGGTTGACCCGACGATCGCTCTCGGTACGTGAGACTTCATAACCGACTAATAGGGATTGCTGCTCATCTTCGGTATTAAAGCGAAAAGCTTCAGGAATCTGGTTAAAGTCGACAGAACCATCCTGCTTCAAGCGATCCAGACGATAACGTGCGCCGAAAGTCCGTTGCCAGCTACCACGTGGATTTTTGATAATCCGGTCTGCACCTAAGACTGCCGATTCAATCAACAGGCCTTCACCCTGTGCGACACCTTCACGCTCTTCACGCTCATACCCCCCCACAATACTGACATAGTCATTCAGCGGATGGTGATAGGGAATGTTATAACGTCCATCAATGGATTGGCGGATACCTGATAGCTCCATGTTGGCATCAAACGAATGTCCACGCTTATTCACAATGGCACGACGATATTGACCACGTAAACGGATATCGGTATCTGTGCCATAACCCAGACCCACTTCAGCACTGTTTAAACGGTCTGCATTTAAAGTCACAATCACTGGAATCTTTTTCTCTTCCCGTGCCTGTACTTTTAAACGATCCTGTTCATTCTCTTTGGTTTGCTGCTCAACCCGCAAAGTTCTTAAATTTGCACTTTCCTGATCGCGGCTACCGGCAAACTGGTCTTCATCTACGACATTCTGGGTCACTTCCTGAGAAGAGGATACCGAGCGAGCTGGTTGCATCGTAGCAGCCTGATCTTCACTCCGTTTCTGTTCTTCAATCAGGCTTTGAATATCGGGTGCCAGTTCCAGCTCTTTATCAAGCGGATCAGGGCGAATCGCATCTACCAGTGTATAATTGAAATAGCGTGAGTTGGTTAGGTTGTTGGCCAGGCTATTCACCCGCCAGAAGGTATAATCTGCACCCTCTGTCCAGGGAACCAGACTTTCCAGTACGTCTCGGTCCAGCGGAAATTCCTTTTCAGGATCGCTCATTCTGAACTCGACATTGCCTAATTTATAACGTTCACCCGTTTCAAAACGCAAGTTCACATCGGCAGTATTTTGTGGCTGAGCAATCTTTACATCATGCAGACGCCAGAATGAATCAAAATAACCATTGTTATTGGCTGCTGTGGTAATGCGTGTCTTGGTTTTTTCATAATTGCCATGATTGAAAATATCGCCTTCTTCCTGTTCAGGCAAAAGACTGATGACCTGGAATTGTGGCTGTTCCGCACCCTCTCCAGTAAATTCAATATTTTGACTGCTGATCAGGACCGGTTCATTTGGGGTCACAAAAACCCGAACCCGACTGTCAGAGATTTTTTCAAACCTGAACTGAGCATTATAATAACCCACTGCCTGCGCTGCCTGTCTGGACAAGGTGCGTAATTGCGGCAAAGCCGAATTAAAGTCGCCAAAAGACTCTTGGGTAAAACTGGATAATTTGGCTTTGACATTATTTCTTAAATTCAGATGGCCTTCAGGTACATCTTTACGATTCAGCATACCGTTGCTTTGCGCCACACCTTGCCCATTTATGATCACCACATCTGCACTAATTCGAGGAACTCTTGCGGTCATGATCTGACGTGGAGGACGGATTTTATAAAATAGCCGTTTGAACAGATTTGGACGTTTATCATCCTCAGCAACCAACTGACCCGGCACTTCTGGCAAGGTCAATCCGGCTTCATTATTTTTTACAATAATCTGGCTGTCTGCCTGAATCGATTGCATCAACTGGTCGACATTGACCGGTGCCTGATTAATTTCCAGCAGTTCTTGCTGGCTGATATCAGCCACCACCGTTTCACTGGTCTGACTATTGCGATAGTTTTGTGCTTCCTGTTTGGCTTGCTCGGCTACCTGATAAATTTCATTGGCCATGTTCTGATCAATAGTCTGTACTGGCAGATCTTCCAGATCATCAAACTCGATCGGCGTAAATTCGCCCAGACCAGATCCTGCATTTTGCTGTTGTTCCAGCATCAACATGCTGTCAACTGGTACTTCCGGCTCCAAGGCTTCTTCAATTTTTTCTTCCGCTTCCGTTTTGGACGTGGCCACACCCTGACGAATCGCTTCTTTGGATAGCTCGTCCACCATTTCTGCCTGAGAAATGGCCACGGGTGTTTCGGGCTGTTCAGTTTGTGCCATGCTCTGATGGGATAACATCATAAAAAATATGCTCATACACAGCTGCATACCACTATGCTGTGGTATGAGAGGCCCCATACTGCGATTTAGCATCGTTTTTTTAAAATTTTTCTTTGCAGGCATAGCAAACTCTAAACGAATACATTCTTTAATTGATTATTTGACCGAAAAATATAAGCTAAGGAGCTTAATTAATTGGTTTTTACCTTTACATGGCTGAAAGTATCTTACATGATTTTTCTCAATGTTTACGCATCACTGACATTTCTTAATAAAACTTAATGTAGCACGGCCTATATGAACAAAAATGAACATTTGTTAGCTTCTCGGCGCTTTTTACCGATGTTTCTGACGCAGTTTTTTGGTGCATTAAACGATAATGTATTTAAACAGGCGTTACTGCTGGTTATCACTTATGGCTGGATTCAACAGCAATCGGCCAGCATCAGCACATTGAATAATCTGGCGGCTTTACTATTTATTCTGCCTTATTTTATTTTTTCAGCTACTGCCGGTCAGATTGCCGACAAATACGAACGTTCACAGCTGATTCGCTATCTCAAGCTTCTGGAAATTGTCATCATGTTGCTGGGAACTATCGGTTTCCTGATGGGCAATTTATGGATTCTGTTATTTGCCTTATTCCTGATGGGCATCCAGTCCACTTTCTTTGGTCCGATCAAATATGCCATTTTACCTGAAGTGCTGAAACCAAATGAACTGATGTCCGGCAATGCCCTGTTTCAATCCGGAACTTCTCTGGCAATCCTGTTCGGTATGATTCTAGGCGGCGCAGTTATTGCAGCTTCTGCCGGCAACTTGATCTGGATCAGTTTAACCGTCATCAGCATCGCCTTGATTGGTTATATATCCAGTCGCTATATCCTGAAACAAAGTATTCCCGCGCCTGAGCTGCAAGTTGACTGGAATTTTTTCCGGACCAGCTTTCAGACCTTGAAATATGCCAAAAGCTTACCGCTGGTTTTTTTAATTCTGCTGGGTAACTCCTGGTACTGGTTTTATGGTGCAACCTATCTTACCCAGATTCCTCAACTCACCTTACAAAACCTGCATGCTTCTGAAAATGTCGCCAGTTTGCTTTTAACCTTTTTCTCTGTCGGAATTGGTCTGGGTTCATACTTATGCCGTAAAATTGGTGGCAGCCAGGTCAATATCAAGATGGTGCCTTTTGGCGCGATCGGTCTGGTGATCTTTGCCCTGTATCTGGCCGCGAGTCTGGCCTTTGTTCCGGAGCGTACAGGTGCATTAATCGGCTTGGCAGATGTCTTTCAGCAAGGCTGGAGCTATTATCATGTGATGCTGGCCGTCACCTTACTTGGAATTAGCGGCGGTTTTTATATTGTACCGCTGTATGCCATGATGCAGGCGCATTCTCCCCGCTCACATCGTGCGCGTGTGGTTGCAGCAAATAACATCCTGAATGCCGTTTTCATGGTATCTTCTGCTATATTCTCAATTATTATTTTAAGCATTTTAGAGTTTGATCTTAAAATACTTTTCTGTATTACTGCAGTGTTAAGCGGTCTGTTTACTCTCTGGCTACTTTACCGGCTGAAACCAATGATCAAAACTGCAAAAGCGCCCTTGGAGGATTAATTCATGCGTCAATATACAGGTCTCGATAAACTGATTCACTCTTTTGACCAGGCATTACGCAGTCTCGTCCCGGGCACGACATCGGCACGACGTGAAAATCCGGCCCAACCGGTAGAAACACAATTAACGGTCAGTGATGCACGTCATGTAGCAGGTTTAATGCGGGTCAATCATAGTGGTGAGGTTTGCGCACAGGCACTGTACCATGGTCAGGCGATGACGGCTAAACTCCCGAATGTACGTCGTGAAATGGAACAGGCAGCGATTGAAGAACAGGATCATCTGGCCTGGTGTGAAGACCGCTTAAAAGAACTGGATAGCCATACCAGCCTACTCAATCCGGTCTGGTACGGTCTTTCCTTTGGTATGGGCGCGATTGCCGGAATCGCAGGTGACAAATACAGCTTGGGTTTTGTGGCTGAAACAGAACGTCAGGTCAGCATGCATTTACAGCATCATATTAGCCAGTTGCCACCGCAGGATGAACGTTCTCGTCGTATTCTAGAACAGATGAATGAAGATGAACTGCATCATCGGGATACAGCGTTAAATGCTGGCGGTGTAGATCTACCCGTTCCAGTTAAGATCGCCATGACAGGCATTTCCAAGTTGATGACCAAAACCAGTTATTTTATTTAAATAAGACGGTTTTAGTTTGAGCCCACTCATTTGTGGGCTTTTTAATATGGGTCAAATCTTGAGCGAGATAATAACAACTCAAGGCATATGGCGATCTTATTACTTATAAGCTCTATAAAATAATAGAGATTCCCCCACAGCATCCTTTAATCTTTTTTGCTCATTTCAGAAAGCAGGTCCAGCTGGATTTCCTGAATTTGCGCCAGCCGTTCCCATTGATGTAGCAGCAGATGATCTAATTTTTCATGCAAGTGTTGGATTTCCAGCTCGGCTTTTAAATTGATCTGATAATCATTTTGCGAACGTAAGCGGTCTTTTGCTTCCTGTCTGTTCTGGCTCATCATAATAATAGGTGCCTGAATCGCCGCAAGACAGGATAGGATTAAATTCAACAGAATAAAAGGATAAGGATCAGCAGGTCGTGTCACCATCACCACAGTATTTATCGTAATCCACAAGCCCAAGAAGATTGCAAAACAAATCAAAAAGGTCCAGCTTCCACCAAAAGTTGCAATTTTATCGGCGAGCCTTTCTCCCAAGGTCCACTTTTGCTCTAAGGTCGTTTCCACATTTTTGGTAATCAGTTCATGCTGATGCATGCTATCAATCACTTCAAACTCAAGATCAGTCACTTCACCCTTTTCCGAACTTAATAATGAATGTACATACTGTATACGGTACTGGGTTAAATCTGCCTGGCAAATATAATCTTGCGGTGTCCAGCCTGGAATATCTTTGGCAATCTCTTCGGTAATGACTTGTCTGACTGTTCCCATCGGGGTGAGATTTTTCAGAAGAAAGTGCTTGCCGCATACCAAGCATTTATGGCTTTCATGTTTTTCTTTCATGATAATTCTCTTTTTAAACCAACTCACTCAGCTATTATTTTGTTCGATATGTTTGATTTGCTTTAGTCATTTTTACCATTCGTAAATCAATTATGTATCAAGTGCGTCTGATTTCTTGAACTTATGAATCTCACTTCGATTTTATCTTGGATTGATAAAATGCTCAGCCAAGCGCACGATGAGCTGATCATTCAAGATAATTTTCAGATCGATTCAATCCTACTATCTATACATGACTTAAATTTACTATAATCATGATGATAATAAAAAAGGGGCTTCATTGTGCGCCACTCATACCATCTTGAAAAACATTATATCGAACGTGCGGGCTGGCTTCGTGCAGCTGTACTGGGGGCAAATGACGGGATTATTTCGGTCACCAGTCTGGTGGTGGGTATTGCAGCCAGTGGAGCATCCACGGAAATTTTATTGGTGACCTGTGTTGCCGGATTGATTTCTGGCGCCGCATCAATGGCGGCCGGTGAATATATTTCGGTTAAATCCCAGCAAGATATTGAAACCAATGATCTACTCATGGAAGAGCGCGAACTGCAGCGCCATCCCACGCATGAGTTAAATGAGCTCAAAACGATTTATATACAACGAGGTCTGGAACCTGCTTTGGCACAACAGGTCGCTGAACAGCTGACCGACCATAATGCCTTGGATGCCCATGCCCGGGATGAAATTGGTATTTCAGCACATACCTCTGCCCAACCCTTTCTCGCTGCATTTTCTTCGGCTATGGCATTTACGGTAGGTTCATTATTTCCTTTAATTTCAATCATGATTTTACCGGAACATTATCTGGATAAAGGCGTCATGCTGATTGGTGTTTTAAGTTTGGGGATGATGGGCGCACTGGCAAGCTATGCCGGTGGAGTAAGTGTCTGGAGAGGTGCAGTTCGGGTCATGCTCTGGGGAATTATCGCCATGTTATTCAGCGCCTGGATCGGATCATTATTTAATGTGTCTGTTGCCTAAATATGTGTTTATTTTTTAGTTAGACACAGAATAGGATTGAACGGTTCCTCTATTAACATCACTGAAAAATGTTTTTTCAAAAACTAGCGGCTCTAACAAAACTTGAGTTTAATTAATATATGTTCGGTTTTAATTTAGATAATTAAAGCCAAAGATCTATGCCCGAGAGGTATTGTTATGGAAACTACCATCATTCTTGCCATCTTGGCGATCATTATCGTATTACTGATTATTTTTTATAACAAGAAAAAGTGAAAGAGCGATGATTCATTTCTTGATACTTTGAGGATTTTTATTGATCTTAAAATACATTTCAGAGCTTTAAATCAATCAAATATTAATTCCCTGTCGGAAAACCATGAAATCCCCATTGGATCACATAAAGAATCCCAAGGATTAAAATCACCGAAACCAAGATTTCTAATATTTTCATTTTTAAATGAGCTCTATACTTAAGCACCTCATCTTATCTGAATTTTTCTTTTCATCTAAAACAAAAAATTGAATCATAAAAAAAGCCTGATCTTGTTTGATCAGGTTGGTTAATCATTCTTACTGGATAAAATTTATGAGCAAAAAATTAGGTGATTTGATTTAAATCAGCTGTTCAACTGTTGGGAAGCTATGTGATCCATGTTCGAACATGGCATCATGCCAGATATCAAACATGGGCACTTTCACATCCAAAGCCAAAGGCAATTTTTTTTCATTAAACTGCATATGTTGAAGATCGGATCCCCAGGCAATCAAATCAACATCCAAAGTAATCTGATGAGATGGACGTACTCGCCCTGATGCCTGTTCCAGCTGTTTGAGCAGCTCAATCAGGCCTTCACTAGACACCGAACTTCGCAATAAACACGCTGCATTCCAGTAATCTGCGCCGATGCCATCGCGGCAAGGAATCATATAAATGGGAGAAAACTGAACTTCTCCCCATTCAGAAATACGTTGCTGTGCAGCTTGAAAATGTTGCTGAGGATGACAATTACTCGCTAATGCTAGGGCGAAAATCGTTTCGGTGGCGTTCAAGACGTATCCCTACAGAATTGGCTTGCGCGATAATGGCAGGCTTACGGATCGTAATATTAATCGATTCAATTGCTGTAAAGGTAGTAAAAAGTGCATTCAGCACTAACTTTGCTGCATGTTCAATCAATTCAGGCTTGGCGTCTTGAATGACTTTACTGGAAATCTCACAAATTTCTGCATAATTCAACGTATCTGCAAGTGCATCTGAGTTTGATGCCTGTTCTAAATAGGTTTGAATGATCAAATCCAGCATTAAAGGCTGAATAATTTGACGCTCCCAGTTAAAGCAGCCAACGACTGTCTCAACTTTTAAACCTTCAATAATAATGGCGTCCATTGGATTGCTCGAGAATATGATATTTACAACTAATCTCCCTAAATCCCTCTTTTATAAAGAGGGACTTTTATCGCTTCTACTTTATCAAGCAATGAGAAACTCCTCCCTTTAGAAAGGGAGGTCGGGAGGGATTAAATTAATGCTTTAACAGCAGATTCGGATCCATGCTCTGCACCATCTGCAAACGCTGATCGGCATAGATGTCGGTATACGGCGCCAGAATACGCATGAAACGGTCGAAATACAGCATTTGCTTGAACAACAAGGCAAAGTCACGCGGGAACCGGATCCCGTGACGCTCACCCACAGCCACCATATCCATCATGATATCGTTCAGATCAGCAGGATTCGACGTTAACAATTCCTGTGGATCTGCCATCAACACGCCACTGAATAAACGCTCTAGATCAGCAGCCAAAACTTTGGTGTCTATCTGCACAGCGGTCATACCCATTTTCAGCATGTTTTGCGCCATCAGCTCATAATTGGTATGTTGCAATGAATCCATAAATGCCATACAGGCAGTCCATACTTCAGGCTTGAGCTGACCGACAATACCGAAATCAATAAAACCGACACGGCCATCTTCAAGTAGCATCAGGTTGCCTGCATGCAGATCGGCATGGAAACTGTTACACATCATCAAGCTGCCAAACCAGGTATTCATCGCAGTGATAAGTACTTGAGATGGATCTTTGGATACTTTTTTGACCACTTCAAAATCTGTCAAAGGCACACCGTATAAACGCTGCATGGTGAGCACACGACGGGTCGAATATTGATGATAAACCTTAGGTGCAGTGGCTGCCTGATTGTTTGTGATATTCAGGTAATTAACGAAATCATCCAGATTCTGTGCTTCTTCGATAAAATCGACTTCACGCACCATACGGGTTTTGATTTCTTCGACAATGTCAGCCAGTGAAGCAAACTTAACTTTCGGGACTGCTTTTTCCAGCAACTTGGTTGCCCAATGCAGCACATTCAAGTCAGTGTACAAAATGGTTTCTACGCCCGGTTTTTGTACTTTAATCACGACATCTTCGCCAGACACCAGTTTGGCCGCATGCACCTGTGCAATAGATGCAGAAGCTAACGGCGTTTTATCAATCGATGCAAAGATTTCATCCAGATTACGTCCTGCAAATTCAGAAGCCAATACTTGCTGGATATAGCTAAACGGCAAGCGTGGAGTCTGATCCAGACAACCCTGAAATTCTTCAACATATTCACGTGGAAACAGCGACGGTGTGCTGGCAATAAACTGACCCAGCTTGATATAAGTTGAACCTAAGGATTCAAAAGTTTCACGCATGAGTTTGGCATTGCTCGGCTTTTCAGTGGCATATTTAAAGCCCGCCTTTGCCGCAACGACTGCTGTTTCTCCCATACGGGCAACTGAACGTATTCCATCTAACCAGATATTGTTTTTCATAATGTCTTAGGAAAAATTAATTAAACGCAGTGTAGCAAAAAAATTCACTTTGCAGGCTTATCTTGCCTGACAGATTGGGCAATCTGTATCTTTTTCGAAAGCAAGAATCCGCTGTTTAAAGCTCAGCCCATCCCACAACAACAGCTTTTGTCGAAGTGGTATCTGACCTAATCCCAGATATAACAAGGCATGATGTGCCTGTAAGCTGGCCATCACATTCGGTGTGGTGGCCAGTACACCGGAGTCTGCACAGCGCAGACTTTCATCGGCCTGATTTTCTGGCGGGAACAGGCAAGCATAACAGGCGGAATCCCCTTCGACCATAAATAGCTGACCTTGCAAGCCAATCGCAGAAGCACTCAATAAGGGCACATTCAGCTCCACGCAAATCTGATTGACCAGATAACGTGTGGCAAACTGATCACAGCCATCCAATACCAGATCCTGATGCTCAATCACACTTACTGCATTTTCAGCCGTTAAGGCCTGATTCACATATTCAACTTGTAGGTTCGGATTAACCTGACTCAGTCTTTTGGCCAGCGTTTCTGCCTTATAAAATCCAATATCCTGCGGTATAAATGCCAGTTGTCGCTGTAAATTACTCATCTCGATGGTATCCGGATCGATCAGGGTAATTTTTCCCACACCTGCACGTGCCAGAAGTTCTGCCAGTGCACAGCCTATCCCGCCACAACCAATAATGCAGACATTAGAAAATTTTAACCGTTCTTGAGCGTCAATATCCCAGCCATCCAGAAGAATCTGACGGCTATACAGATGCAGTTCAGCATCGGTGAGTTCGAATTCTGGGGATATGGTATCCATGTTAAATATAGACAACGTCTTTCCTTGTTTCGAAAATTTTTAACAATGATCGTAAAATTAGCTTTACTGAAGTTTCTAAAGGCTGATAAATCTCTGGAATATCAATCTCACATTCAATTCACAGCACATCAATAAATGGTTCGGCAATCGTTGAGGCAAATAGCATATCAGCTAAACGTTCGGTATCAAGATGCAGCCGCTATGGCTTGGCAAGATTTTTTGAATCACCTCAATTAAACGGTTCCGGTAAACTGTTCCTTCTAATTTATAAAAGGTGTCAAACCTGAAGTTTTTAAAATCTTTGCTATTGAATTACCCTGTAAATAGAACTGCCTTGTTTAGCAATTCTGTAGTCTCTGCCTGTATTTGAGTATGAAAATGTATGAGTTCAGTGAGACCTAAGGCATCTGTCTCTAAATATGATTAATCTGAAAATACCAAGCAATCTTTTCAGCTTTCATAAAATCGTATGGAGAACATACATGACCCAGCATAACAATACTCAACATGATAATCGTGAAAAATTATGGGAATTGATCAAGGATGTTCGTTACACCATGATCAGCCATTTAACCGACACACATGAAATACACTCCCAGCCGATGACCATGCTGAACTCCGAGCAGATGAATGAACGTCAAAACTTATATTTCATCCTGCGTAACACCAATGATCTGGTCAAAGCAGCAGAAACAGGCCGTGGTCAGATTGGTCTGTCTTTTGCAAAACCATCAGATGGTATTTACGTGTCGATTAGTGCACATGCCCAGATCAGTACTGACCGCATTCTGATTGAACAGTTGTGGAATCCGTGGGCAGAAAACTGGTTTGAAGGCAAGGATGATCCGACCGTACGGGTATTGATTGCTGAAGCAGTCAGCGCAGAATACTGGAATGTCACAGATAACAAAGTTACCCAGCTTTTTAAAGCCTTAAAAGGCGGTGTTACCGGCGAAGCGGGCGAACCGCATGCAGAACATCAAAAAGTGAATCTACAAAGTAATATCTGGTAATGAATGAGATTTAGCCTCTTTATCTTAAGAGGCTAAATTTTTGATATATTTAATTTTAAATATTAATGTAATTTTACTGTAATGACATAAAAAATTATAATTTTTGCTTGCCTTAATCTGCTCTCTTAAAAATATAAGTTCGGGAAAATCAGCTCAATATCTGATTAAAATTTAAGTAGCAGATTTATTTCTTAAAAAACCAAAAGGCTGCTATGGCAGCCTTTTAGCATTCAATCGAACAATTAATTTGAAAAATTAGCTAACTCGCTTCATCTCTTGAAGTTTGGCAACTTCCTGCTGTTTGAGTAAATTTCGCTGAATCTTGCCACTCGATGTTTTAGGCAAAGATGCCACAAACTCAATCTCTTTCGGATAGGCATGTTTGGATAAGCGTGAACGTACATAACTTTGCAGTTTCAACATCAAATCTTCAGTAGCCGGATAAGCCGATTTAAGCACTACAAAGGCTTTCACAATTTCAGTTCGTTCTGGATCTGGCTTGCCGACTACGGCAGATTCAAGCACTTCTTCACATTCAAGCAAGGTACTTTCTACATCAAAAGGCCCAACCCGATAGCCCGAAGTTGTAATGACATCGTCTGCACGCCCAATAAAATCAATACCGCCATATTCATTCAGCTTCACGGTATCACCAGTGAGATAATACTGCCCGACAAATGACTTGCGGTTATGCCCTGCATAGCCTTCAAACCACATCAACGGTGAAGCTGCACAGTCAATTGCCAAGGTTCCAATCCCGCCTTTTTCTACTTCCTGATGTTCTTTGTCCAATACAGCAAAACGATGCCCAGGAATAGCAAAACCGGCTGAACCAACTTTTTTATAATGCTCCAAGCCATGATGATTGGCGATCACCATACCCACTTCAGTCTGTCCATATTGATCGTAAATATTCACATTTAAATCATGATTGAACCACTGAATCACTTCAGGCGTGAGCGGCTCACCTGCACTGCTTACCACGCGTAAATGCGAACTGATGCCTGCATCAAATTTTTCTTTAAAACCAAAGAACATGCGAAATGCGGTTGGCGAACCGGTCAGGTTACTAACCTGATATTTTTGAATGATTTGTACGGCATTATCGACACTAAAGCCACGTTCATCCATGATGATGCTGTGCCCTAAACTGAGCGGCCCTGCAATACCATAATACAGTCCATACGCCCAGCCCGGATCTGCCAGATTCCAGAAGGAATCTTCATCTCGCAGATCTACGGCGTGCAGCATATAGCCTTTAAAGGCCAACAACGCTTTTAAAGGTACAGGAACCGATTTTGCCAAGCCTGTCGTACCTGAAGTAAACATCATCAGGAAGACATCATTAAACTGGCAATTTACCGGTTCAAACTCCTCTGGTTGTTGCTGTAAGGCTGTCCAGAAATCCGCATCTTGATAATTATTTGTCGCTGTTTGATGCACAGTCAGAATATTAGGAACATTGAAATCATGGAGTTTCAGTCGTTGTTCTTCATCAGTAACGATCAACTGGGTATTGGCGGTACTGATACGATGTTCAATGGCTTTGCTTTCAAAGGCAGTAAATAAAGGTTGGTAAATGGCACCAATCCGCCAAGTGGCCAATATAGTAATTAAGAGTGCTGGCGTTCTTGGCAGCAACCCTGCAATACAGTCACCAGCCTTTAAACCCAGAGAATGCATATAATTGGCCAGCTGTCCTGAAGCCACGGCCAGTTGTTCAAAGGTCCACTGCTCTGCGTCTCCGTTTTTGCCTTCCCAAATCAGTGCAGTTCGGTTTTGACCCAAGTAGCGACCACAGCATTCGGTATACGCATTGATGTTCTCTGCGTTTCCAACCAGATGTTCTTGAACCATATTTTCAAAATTAAAATCAGCATATGCCTGTTCTAGTGTCTTCATGACGACAACCTCTTTCCTGTTGTAGTTTTCAGGCGACCTTGCCTGAGTTTGTCCATTTGTATTTGTTGTTCCTGCTGATTCCATCAGCATACTTTCTCAAATCTGCATTCATGCCCTATGGCTAGAACATGAATAAAGCTTATTTTTCGATTATTCGCACTGTATGTCTTTAGATCATCATGTTCAGTTGAATCCTGCAATTTCCATATCCATCCATGTAAGTGCAGAATTTGAACATTAATCAAAGTCTGTTTTTTTAATTTAACAATCAGCGTTGACACACTTCACGTGCAATCACCAGTCGTTGAATATCTGATGCACCTTCATAAATCTGGCTCACTCGCACATCACGATAGATACGCTCAACCGGAAAATCAGAGACATAACCGTAGCCACCATGAATCTGGATCGCATCTGAACAGACTCGCTCTGCAATGGTCGATGCAAACAGCTTTGCCATCGATGCTTCTTTTAAACACGCCAAGCCTGCATCTTTTAACGTTGCAGCATGCAAGACAAGCTGACGTGCGGCTTCAATTTGGGTCGCCATATCTGCAAGCCTGAACGCCACAGCCTGATGCTGCACAATTTCCACACCAAAGGCTTTGCGTTCATTGGCATATTCCACTGCAGTATCTAGTGCAGCCCGCGCCATACCGACTGATTGTGCTGCAATCCCGATGCGACCCGATTCAAGATTCGACAAGGCAATTTTATAGCCTTCACCTTCCTGGCCCAGCAGGTTGGCAGCCGGAATCCGGCAGTTATCCAGAACGATGGTCGCGGTATCCGAACAATGCTGACCCATTTTCTCTTCTAGGCGTGACACGATATAACCCGGTGCATCGGTCGGCACCAGAAAGCATGAAATACCCTTTTTCCCTGCAGATTTATCAGTCACAGCAAAGACTAGTGCAATCTGTGCGTGTTTACCTGTCGTGATAAACTGCTTGGTGCCATTTAGCACCCATTCATCACCATCACGTTCGGCTTTACACTCCAGCGAACTGGCATCCGAACCGGCCTGAGGTTCTGTCAAACAGAAACAGCCAAGCCATTCACCTGTCGCCAGCTTAGTTAAATACTGCTGTTTTTGTGCTTCAGTGCCATAACGCTGGGTAATGCCGCAAGGCAAAGAATTCTGCACACTGATAATCGTCGAGATTGCACCATCTCCTGCGGCAATTTCCTCTAGCGCCACCACCAATGATACATAATCCAGACCTGCACCACCCCATTCTTCAGCCACTGTCATACCCAATGCACCAAGCTCACCAAGCTCTTTAAGTTCTTGTGCTGGGAATTGTGCAGTTTTGTCGCGTAGGGCCGCTGTCGGTTTCAGTTTCTGCTGCGAATAATTGCGCATCATGTCCTGAATCATTTTTTGTTCGTCATTTAAAATCATTGAACTTCCCTTTCTATATCTATTTTATTTACTTCAAGCTTTTTACTATTGAGATCGTTGGCACGTCGGATAAGGCGGCATGGATGTCGCCTGCGAAACTGAGATACAGGGATGTATCTTCAGTTTCGCAAAGGATTTTTGTTTCTTTTGATCCTTCAAAAGAAAATGCATGCTTGAGCAAATTCATTTAAATTCAATGAGAAATTTACAGATGTGCAAATCATCATGTCCTATATAAATCGAAGACTTATTTAGGCTGCATACGGATTGCGCCATCCAGACGAATGACCTCACCATTTAAATAACTATTTTCAAAAATATGTCCCACCAGCTGGGCAAATTCCTGTGGTTTTGCCAGACGTGGTGGAAACGGCACCATTTGCCCCAAAGCATCCTGGACATTTTGCGGCATGCCTTTCAGCATCGGAGTTTCCATAATGCCCGGCGCGATGGTCATGACACGGATCGCTTCACGAGCCAGTTCACGTGCTAAAGGTAAAGTCATTGCGACGACTGCACCTTTAGAAGCCGCATAGGCAGTCTGGCCAATTTGACCGTCATAAGCGGCAACCGAAGCGGTGTTCACAATCACGCCACGTTCTTCTTCACCCGATTGCAACTCATATTTTGCAATTAAAGCCGCCGCATGACGCAACATATTAAAAGTCCCATTTACATTAATATTCAGCACTTTTTGAAACATCGCCAATTCATGGATGCCGTTTCGTCCCAATACTTTGGCAGACGGTGCAATCCCGGCACAGTTGATCAGACCATTCAGTTGACCATACGTACTTTCAACATGAGCGAAGAAACTTTCAACGGCTTGTTCATCGGTCACATCGAGCTGTACAAACTCAGACTGTGAACCCAGTTGCTGCTGTAAGGCCTGACCCTGCTCCTGATTCATATCAACCAGAATTACTTTAGCACCGTGTTCAACCAAATGAGTCGCTGTAGCTGCACCCAAACCTGATGCACCACCTGTAACGACAACAACTTTTCCCTGAATGTTCATGTTTATTTCCTAGCGATTTTTCTATTTCAGATACGACTTAATATGCAGAGTAAACAGAGTTTTTATTCTGTACAATTTCCAAATATTGCATCTTGCATGATGTATTTGGACAATGAAAACAAGGATGTCAGACTGAATATGCATAAGCCTGCACTGGAATATAGCAAAGGCACCATCTCGATTGATCTGGTGAACGAAGCATTGCTGGATGCCAAACGGCTGCAATTTGATATCCTTGCCATTCTGAAAAAAGCCAATATTCCAGTGGAGGTCCTGAATGCTCCCAAGGCACGCGTGTCGGTCAGCCAATTTGCCCAGTTATGGACTGTGCTTGCAGACAGCATGAATGACGAATTTTTTGGAATGGACAGCCATGCCATGCGTCGTGGCAGTTTTAAGTTGCTTTCCAAAATGGTCATGCAGGCAGATACACTGGAAAAAGCCCTGCAACACATTCTGCAATTTCTCAACCTGGTTTTGGACGATCTGCAAAGTACACTCATGGTTGAGGAACACTATGCCTATATCGTGATTTATGATTTAAAAGCAACCAAACGTATGTTTAGTTATGCGACTTATCTGATGCTGATTCATACCCTGATCTGCTGGTTAAGTGGACAACGGATTTTGCTTAATCAGATTCAACTCAAATGCGCAGCACCCCTAGATGATTTTGATTACAAAGTCCGTTTTTGTGAACAGATTGAATATCAGGCCAGCGAAAACTATGTGCAATTTGATGCAAGCTATCTGCAACTGCCAATTAAACAGGATGCTCAGTCCTGGTATCAGTTTATTCAGCAAACCCCACAAAATTTATTGGTACGTTTTAAAAATCCCTATGCTTTAAGCACTCAGATTCGCCGACAATTGCTACAGGTTTCACCAGCAGAATGGCTGGAACTGAATGAACTGGCCTTAAAAATGAATATGTCTGAAGCGACCATGCAACGGCGTTTAAAAAGTGAAGGTGTCAGCTATCAACAGTTAAAAAATGAGATACGCCGGGATACCGCCATTGAGTTACTGACCCGTACTGAACAAAGTTTACAAGAGATCAGCGATCAGCTTAATTTTCAGGAATCCAGTGCATTTCATCGTGCATTCAAAAAGTGGACTGGCGTCAGTCCAGGCGCGTATCGACAAAATAATATTAGATAATTTATATAAATTTAGACTTTAAAAATATTACCGAAAAACACTTGGATTCTAAGCATTTATTTTTATTATGATTATATATTTCAAGCCCTAAAACATATATTAGCAGGACTACACAGTCACGCGGAAAGCTTTGCAATTTACCCGAGAATAGATTATTTTTCATTCAATTTATAGCACTTTTGCTATTGGCTGTACTCTCCATTTTCCTTTCTAGTTGAAGGTATCTCCATGTTAAAGATGACTGATGTGCTTGGGCAAAATCTTGTCCAAAACTTCTCTAAAGCTTTATTTTCTTCGACTGATCTGATCACAGAACAGTTGAATCAAGGGATTTTAAATGCATCGGATGCAGAACTGAAAGATGCAATTCTGCACTTCTTTAATCAGGTAGATGCTGTGGAAGCGGCTCAGGCCCTTGAAATTCCGGCAGAACGTATCAATGAATTACAACAAGGTATTGCCTTGAAAGATGAAAGATCTCTGGCAGACACTTTGAAAGTTGTGGCACTTTGTCTGGCAATGGAAACTGGCAGTTTGGATCAGGTAGAAGTCTATGACTGTCTACAAGACTATCCAATGTAATTCTTTTTTAAGTATTCCTCGAAAGCGGTGCTCTGGCATCGCTTTTTTGTTTTTAGTTATACTGCGTTGGCGTCATATCATTCAAAATACTTAAGGTTTCAGATGCAGTCAGGAATTTATAAAGAAAAAATCCAATAAAAAAGCGACCACATCGGTCGCTTTTTTATAAAGATAGATGACAGATTAATGTGGCCATTGACCCAAAGTTACGCGATCATTCCCGCCATAATCTTTAACCGTGCGGACTTGCTTATAACCCGCCTGTTTAAATAGATGTTGTACGGCATCTGCCTGATCATAACCATGCTCAAGCACCACCCAACCATTGACAGTCAAATGCTTCTTGGCTTGCAGAATAATCATTTCAATATCGGCCAGCCCCTTTTTATCTGCCACCAGCGCACGTTCCGGTTCAGTCGCCAGATTCTGCATATGCACATCATCAGCATCGATATAAGGTGGATTCGATACAATGGCATCAAAGAATTGACGGCCAAATGGTTTCAACCATGAACCCAGAACAAATTCCACATTCTCAATATCATGTTGTTCCGCATTATATTTCGCCACCTCAAGCGTAGGCTCGTAGATATCGGAAGCGGTTAGTGTCCAGTTAGAACGTTCAGATGCCAGTGATAAGGCAATTGCACCAGTACCTGTACCCAAATCCACCACACGGGCATCATCAGGCAGATCCAATTTCAACACAGTCTCAACCAGCACTTCAGTATCCGGACGTGGCACCAAGGTATCTTTGGTCACTTTGAGGTCTAAAGTCCAGAATGGCTGTGAACCAGTGACATAAGCCAAAGGCTCACCGGCAGCAATACGCGCCAATCCGTCTTTATACGCCTGTTCCTGTTCCGGCGTTAACTCCTGATCCTTTTTCATCAGCAGATCAAATGAATCAATCTTGGTGATGTGTTCCAGTAACCAGGCATTTTCCTGACGTTCGTAACTTTCAGCTTCGCCGCGTAAAGCCAAGGCTTGTAAAATATTCATTATCCACCATTCTGCTGTGCAAGCATGGCCAACTGATCCGCCTGATATTCGCGGTGCAGACTATCCAGCAATTCGGTCAAATCACCTTCCATCACGGCATCCAGCTTGTATAAAGTCAGGTTAATGCGGTGATCGGTCATACGACCTTGCGGATAGTTATAAGTACGGATACGTTCCGAACGATCACCCGATCCCACTAGGTCACGACGCATTTCCGAGGTTGCTGCATCTGCTGCTGCACGTTTGGCATTTTCCAAACGTGATACCAGCAGTGCCATCGCTTTGGCCTTGTTCTTATGCTGTGAACGCTCTTCCTGACATTCCACTACGGTGCCGGTTGGAATATGAGTAATACGTACTGCAGAATCGGTTTTGTTAACATGCTGACCACCTGCACCTGAAGCACGGTAGGTATCAATGCGCAAATCAGATGAGTTGATTTCAACCGAGGTATCGACATCAATTTCAGGAAGAATCGCAACGGTACATGCTGAGGTATGCACACGGCCTTGTGATTCGGTCGCTGGTACACGCTGTACACGATGCGCACCACTTTCAAATTTTAGACGACCGTAAACCCCGTCACCATTAATCAGGCAGATGACTTCTTTATAGCCACCATGTTCGCCTTCATTTTCAGAGAGGATTTCAATACGCCAGCCTTGGTTTTCCGCATATTTACTATACATACGAAATAAATCGCCTGAGAAAATCGCAGCTTCATCGCCGCCGGTTCCGGCACGAATCTCAAGATAAGCCGAGTTGGCATCATTCGGATCTTTCGGAATCATCAAGATGTTCAGGTCTGCTTCAAGCGATTCAATTAAAGCTTTATTCTCTTTAATTTCTTCCTGTGCCATTTCCTTAAAATCTGGATCTGACAGCATGGCCTGAGCTGTTTCAATGTCTTCTTCAGCCTGTCTGTACTTGGTCCAGACATTGGTGATTTCTGTTAAGTCATTATGCTCACGTGACAATTGACGGAAGCGCTTATTATCAGAAATGACTTCTACATCAGCCAGTAATGCGGTCAATTCTTCATGGCGGTCAGAGAGTTGGTCTAATCGTAAACGTAACGATTCTTTCATTTTCTAAAAAATCTCAAACATAGGCTGCGACTAAAAACCGATTTAGCACAGCGAAATCAAAAAATTGCGCCTAGTTTAACGACTCTGGCTTCTAATGAACATCATTATTGAGTAAGTCCGCGTTGCTATCATTCGTGCTCTACAGCATTTGTTAACAAATATGATTAAAAACAGTGGAATTGCTTTTTTTATAGTCGATCTTATTCTTATTTCTTGCTGATTTTACAATTCGCCAAATAAAGCAGGGAATTATGAAGAAACATCTTCATATTGTTTTGGGCATGATTTGTTACATTTTCCGCATCGAAATAACTACAGTCCTGTAGATGGACACGGAGTGATGACATGAAACTCAACGCACTTTTAATGAGTACAGTTTTAGCTGCTGGTTCAATGATGACCGTAAACGCACATGCCGACAGTACAGCGCGTGTTGCAGCAGCAAGTGCTTTAGGTAGTGTTGCAGGTACAGCATTAGGTAAAAACATGGGCGGTAATACTGGTGCAACCATTGGTGCTGCTTTAGGTGGTGCTGGCGGTGCAGCAGTTGCAAGCAGCAAGAAAAACCGTACTGAATCTGCCATTGGTGGTGCCCTAGGTGGCGGTGCAGGTTATACCGTAGGTAAAAATATGGGCGGCACTAACGGCGGTTATATCGGTTCAGCTTTGGGTGCTGCCGGTGGTGCTGCACTAGGTAACAAGATTGCCAAAGATAAAGCAGCTGAAAAACGCTCTAAACACTGGAAAAAACGTTACCGTTAATTTGCGCTCAGGCAGTTTAGACCAGACGCTACATTTAACATGAAAAGCACCTTTTGGTGCTTTTTTTATTGTGGCTTTAATATGTGAATTTTCAATTAATACATGGAATTATCCTGTCCACATCATGAATAAATTAAGGAGATAAAAATCACAATTCGCCAACATTGCCTTCATGCTGTTTGGCGCTTGCTAGATTAAATTTATCTCATCAACAAAATATAGCTAGATATATAAAAGGTGTCCTCATGAACTATAAATCTCTAATGATCGCTGTTGTAGCAACCTCAGCCATGGGTATGACAGTTGCCAATGCAGGCAATACAACCAATACAGCTTTAGCTTCTGCACTAGGTGGTGTTGTTGGTGCTGCAGTAGGTAATAAAATGGGCGGTACCACTGGTGCAACAATCGGTTCAGCGATTGGTGGCGGTGCGGGTGCCGCAGTAGCGGCAAATAAACGTGACCGTAATGGTGCGATTATCGGTGGTGCTTTAGGTGGCGGTGCAGGTTATGCAGTTGGCCGAAACATGGCAGGCACTAACGGTGGTTATATCGGTGCGGCACTGGGTTCAGCAGGTGGTTCAGCTTTAGGTAAAAAAGTTAGCGAAGACCGTCGTTATGATGACCGCAGCGAACGTCGCTATAACTCTTCTCGTAACTACCGTTATAACGATTATCGCTATAACAACCGTCGTCGTTAAGATTCTCTCCCCTTATTCTTTCCTCCTTTATAAGCATCTTCGGATGCTTATTTTTTTGCCTTTATTTTTTATCTTTATCTTTTGGTTTACACTTATATCGATTTTTTTCGATATACAAACGCCTTCTAAAGTCGTATGCTTTTAGAGATGTCTATTTAAGAGTAATACTATGCGTACGCTTAACGATACCCAGTTCTCTATACTCGAACTGGTTCCTGTTCGTGACGACAAGACTATTCAATTCGCGCTAAACCATGCGCTGGAACTTGCCCAAGCAGCAGAAAAATTGGGTTATCGCCGGATGTGGCTGGCAGAACATCATAATATGGATGGCATTGCCAGTTCAGCAACCGCAGTTCTCTTAGGCTATTTACTGGCGAATACCAAAACCCTAACTTTAGGCTCTGGTGGAATTATGCTGCCGAATCATGCTCCACTAGTAGTAGCAGAACAGTTCGGCACCTTGGCAACGCTCTATCCGGACCGGATTGAACTGGGTCTGGGCCGCGCACCCGGTACAGATCAAATGACCATGCGTGCCCTGCGTCGTGGCCGTCAGGAAACCGAAGATCAATTTCCGCAGGATGTTCTGGAAATTCTGCAATATTTTAAAGATCCAATTCCAGGACAGCGTATTGTGGCAACGCCGGGTCAAAGCACGCATGTACCTGTATGGTTATTAGGGTCCAGTCTGTTTAGTGCGCAATTGGCAGCAAAACTCGGCCTACCTTATTCCTTCGCTTCGCATTTTGCCCCGCGTATGCTGGGTCAGGCCATTCAATTATATCGTGAAAACTTTGAACCGTCTGAATATCTCGATCGTCCTTATGTATCGATGGGCGTACCGACCTGTGTCGCAGATACCGATGAAGAAGCACAATATCTGTCGACCAGTGCCTATCAGCGGGTTTTATCACTGATTCGTGGGCAAAGCCTAAAACTTAAAGCACCAATTGATTCGATGGAAGGTCTGTGGTCGCCGCCGGAAAAAATGTCAGTCGATAATTTCTTTGCCATGGCTCAGGTCGGTTCCAAAGAAACCGTTAAAGCCGGTCTGGCATCGCTTTTAGCCAAATATGACGTGGATGAGTTTATCTTTACTTGCGACATCTATGACACTGACAAACGCCTACATAACTTTGAGCTGTTGATGCAAATTAAAAATGGTCAGTAAATAAGAGTTGCATCTACCTATTCTCAGCAATGGGTAGATGTTTTTAATATTTAAAGTGTATTAGTTCAGACTTGATCGTACATTCTTCTTGAAAAAGAGAAAGTTACCCGTTTTGATAAAGGTGTCGAAATCTTAATTAAACAAAGGTAACTTTCTTATGTTGCATACTAACAATCAAATCATCAAACACAAAGTCGGCTTACTCAATTTAGCTGAAGAGCTTCAAAATGTTTCTAGAGCATGCAAAGTGATGGGTGTCTCTAGAGATACTTTCTATCGCTATCATGAGTTAGTACAGTCTGGTGACATTGATGCATTAATCAATAAGTCCCGTCGAGTACCAAATCTAAAAAACCGTGTAGATGATGCTACAGAACTGGCGGTCATTGATTTCGCAATTCAATATCCAGCTTATGGTCAGCATCGTACCAGTAACGAATTGCGCAAGAAAGGTGTATTTGTTTCAGGGAGTGGTGTTCGTTCTATTTGGCTCCACCATGATTTGGAGAACTTTAAGAAGCGTTTAAAAGCACTCGAAGCTAAAGTGGCACAGGATGGTATCGTACTAAATGATCATCAGATTGCTGCACTTGAGCGTAAGCATGAAGATGATGTGGCGTGTGGTGAAATCGAAACTGCTCATCCAGGCTATTTAGGTGCACAAGACACCTTTTATGTCGGGAATCTCAAGGGTGTTGGACGGATCTACCAGCAAACATTTATCGATACTTATAGCAAGGTCGTTCATTGCAAGCTCTATACAACCAAAACACCGATTACAGCGGCTGATTTGCTCAATGATCGTGTATTACCTTTCTATCAATCCCAGGATTTACCAATGCTTCGCATTCTTACAGACAGAGGAACCGAGTATTGCGGTAAGGTGGAACAACATGACTATGAGTTGTATCTAGCGCTCAATGACATTGATCACACGAAGACAAAAGCAGCTTCACCACAAACGAATGGGATCTGTGAACGCTTCCATAAAACAATACTGCAGGAGTTTTATCAAATTACATTTAGGAAAAAGCTTTATAGCACGCTAGAAGAGTTGCAGACGGATTTAGACGACTGGCTGAAATTCTATAATACTGAACGGACTCATCAAGGAAAAATCTGCTGTGGTCGTACACCATTTGAAACTTTACTTGATGGAAAACAAATTTGGGCTGAGAAGAATTTAGCTCAAATTTAACCTGACAGGCACAATAAAAATCAGGTAACTGTCAGATCAGGTTTGAGCTAGTACATGACCAAAAGAAATATATCAGTAAAAGCATTTCTATCGACCTCCTCCATTAAAAAACTTCTTCCCTAAACGAACACTTCACTTCTTTTCCTTCATCCATCTCAGCAAGTTAAAAGTCATTCCTTTTGGATCGCATGTAAATCTATTCAGTCTTCAATAAAATCAGATTTTATATTTTGCTCAAATAGATGACTGTCTAAGTTAAATTTTTCACTTTACCCTGGCTTGAGTTTTTGTTTATATCTCATACAAAGAAAATTAATTATTAAATAAATTCAAGGAATTCTAATGTCTACCAAGCAGGATCCACACGCTGGTATTTTTGAAAATCGCCCCGAACATTTTCAGCAGTTTAATGGAATTAAAGTGCCCTCTTCCGAACTGTTAGAATTGGATTATGCAGATAAAGATATTGCTATTATTGGCACAGATCAGTTTACCGTGAGCCAGCTGGATAAAATCAGTCAACATGCCCGTTCGGTAAAAGTTTTCCAGATTAATCCTGCTTTTGTACTGCCCGGTTCCGACCGAATTCTGCAACGAATTATTAATCACCCATTGATTGGTAAAAATCGCCGCTTATTTAACAACCGCATTAAAAGCTTGCTTTCTCTGCGGTTTTTAGAAAATCAGGTGCAGAATTTGTGGCTAAGACGCCAGTTAATGCCAAATCTTGCATCTTCCCGTAAGATTTATCTGAAATCAGATCATTATTATGCTGCCCTACAACGTGAAAATTGCCGCCTGATTACCTGGCCGATTCTGAAAATTTCGGAAAATACAATTCATTGTATTAATGGTGAACAGCATCCGGTCGATATCATTATTCATACTTATTTAGCAGAAAAATAACTCACGCTGGCGAGTAAAAATGAAAAATTGGTAAGCTGATAATGAGATTTTTATTTACGTATCAAGAACCGACATGATGATTTATTCAACAAAATGAGCAAAGAAGACTCTTTTATATTTCAGAATATGATAGTTGGTATTTTCTTAGAATTATAAAATTCATACATTATTTCGATTAATCAATGCTTACTTGTAATTTTTAGCTATAAATCAAAGCCAAACCGCAGTTTGGCTCTGGCTGGTTTCTTAACCGATTCGACGTTTTAAACCGGTCATTTGCAACACACGTGTTGAGATTTCTTCAATCGACATTTCAGACACATTCAGGTACTTGATGCCTTCCGAAATATAAATTCCTTCAATCGCACGCAACTCCATCTGACACTGACTAAAGCTGGCATAACGGCTATTGGCCTTACGCTCAGAACGAATGGCCACAAGGCGTTCCGCATCAATCATCAGGCCAAACAGCTTGTTTTTATGCGGTCGCAGCACGGCTGGCAGTCGGTTATCATCCAAATCTTCTTCAGTCAGTGGATAGTTCGCCACGCGAATACCGAACTGCAAAGACAGATAAATAGAGGTCGGGGTTTTACCTGAACGCGATACACCAATCAGGATCAGGTCAGCTTTATCATAATGACGGGTACGTGCGCCGTCGTCGTTATCTAAAGCAAAATGAACAGCATCAATACGGGCCTTATAAGACTCAGAGTCGGTCACCGCGTGGGTCTGCCCGACTAAAGTTGTAGGAATCGTGCCTAATTCATCAGCCAACTTACTAATAAGCCCTTCAAATACATCGAGATTTACTGCATTTGCAGTATTAATAATGTCGCGCACATAGGGATCAACTAGGGTATCAAATACCAGCGGTTTTTCACCGTCGATTTGAGCTCTTGCATTGATCTCTGCCACCACATTTGTAGCCGCTTCTTCGGAACTAATGTAAGGGATAATATGAATGTCAAATTTCACATGCGGAAACTGCGCTAACAGCGAGTGTCCAAGGGTTTCAGCGGTGATGGCGGTACCATCTGAAATAAAGAAAACACTACGCTGAATTTGTTTACCTTCCGACATTAAAATTCTCCTCCAACATTTGTCTTAGTGCTATATAATCTTTATAGTAAACCGATCTTACATGACTGTCGCTTAGTAAAATCAAAAACCTAGATGATTTGCTATACTCTCATGCCGAGATAGTGATTAATACTGCAAAAGTGGAGTAACAACTTTGGAAGCGCGCGTAATTGGTCTGGAAAAATTAGGGAAGCACGACGTTGAGCTGGTCGGTGGGAAAAACTCATCACTAGGCGAAATGATCAGCCACTTATCAAATGCTGGTGTATCTGTGCCAGGTGGTTTCGCAACGACTGCCGATGCCTACCGTGAATTTCTCGAGCAAAGTGGCCTAAACGCTAAAATCAATGCAGAGCTTGCTGCACTCAATGTTGATGATGTAAATGCACTTGCTGAAACTGGCGCAAAAATTCGTCAATGGATTGTGGATACTCCACTTACGCCTGCATTAGAACAAGAAGTTCGTACAGCATTTGCAGAACTTTCTAACGGCAACCCTGACATCGCGGTTGCCGTTCGTTCTTCTGCAACTGCAGAAGATTTGCCGGATGCTTCTTTTGCCGGCCAGCAAGAAACTTTCCTGAACATTCGTGGTATCGATAACGTTCTGATCGCGATCAAAGAAGTATTTGCATCTTTGTACAACGACCGCGCAATCTCTTACCGTGTACACCAAAACTTTGCCCATGATGTAGTTGCCCTGTCCGCTGGTGTACAACGCATGGTTCGTTCAGAAACTGGTGCTGCCGGTGTAATGTTTACGCTAGATACTGAATCAGGCTTCCGTGATGCAGTATTCATTACCGCATCTTATGGTTTGGGTGAAATGGTTGTTCAAGGTGCCGTCAACCCTGATGAATTCTATATTTCTAAACCGCTTTTAAATGCAGGCCGACACGCGATCCTTCGTCGCAACCTGGGTTCTAAGCACCAGAAAATGATTTATGGTGAAGAAGCATCTGCAGGTAAATCTGTCGTTGTCGTGGATGTTGAAAAAGCTGAACGCCAACAGTTCGCTTTAAACGACCAGGAATTACAAGAACTTGCTAAACAAGCGCTGATCATTGAAAACCACTACGGTGCACCAATGGACATCGAGTGGGCAAAAGATGGCGATGATAGCAAGATTTACATCGTTCAGGCGCGTCCTGAAACTGTAAAAAGCCGTGAAAATGTCGGCACCATGGAACGCTACCTGTTGAAACAACGCGGTACTGTGATCTGTGAAGGCCGTTCAATCGGTCAACGCATTGGTTCTGGTAAAGTCCGCATTGTGACGTCTATTAAAGAAATGGACAAAGTACAAGACGGTGATGTTCTTGTATCTGATATGACTGACCCGGATTGGGAACCAGTCATGAAACGTGCAGCTGCGATTGTAACAAACCGTGGTGGTCGTACTTGTCACGCAGCAATTATTGCACGTGAGCTTGGTGTTCCTGCAATCGTGGGTTGTGGTAATGCAACTGAAGTTCTTGTAGACGGTCAGGAAGTGACTGTGTCTTGTGCTGAAGGTGATACTGGCTTTATCTATGAAGGCGCACTAGATTTTGAAATTCAAAAGAATTCAATTGAGTCTATGCCTGCTCTTCCATTTAAAGTAATGATGAACGTGGGTAACCCGGATCGTGCATTTGACTTTGCTCAAATTCCAAACGCAGGTATTGGTCTGGCGCGTCTTGAATTCATTATTAACCGTATGATTGGTGTTCACCCGAAAGCATTAATCAATATTGACAGCCTTCCACGTGAAACACGTGCAGCAGTCATGGCGCGTACTGCAGGTTATGCATCTCCAATTGAATTCTATGTAGAGAAACTGGTTGAAGGTATCTCGACACTTGCTGCTGCATTTGCAGACAAGCCAGTCATTGTTCGTATGTCAGACTTCAAGTCTAACGAATATGCAAACTTGATCGGTGGTAAGTTATACGAGCCAGAAGAAGAAAACCCGATGCTAGGTTTCCGTGGTGCAAGTCGCTACGTTTCTGATAACTTTCGTGATTGCTTCGAACTTGAATGTCGTGCATTGAAAAAGGCACGTGATGAAATGGGTTTAACCAATATCCAGATCATGATTCCATTTGTTCGTACTGTTGCTGAAGCGAAACGTGTAATTGAACTTCTTGCATTAAATGGTCTTAAGCGCGGTGAAAACGGCCTTAAAGTGATCATGATGTGTGAACTTCCAACCAATGCTTTATTGGCAGATCAATTCCTTGAACATTTCGATGGTTTCTCTATTGGTTCAAACGACTTGACACAATTAACGCTTGGTCTTGACCGTGACTCGGGTATTGTCTCTCACCTATTTGATGAGCGCGACCCTGCAGTTAAGGCGTTGCTTTCTCTTGCAATTCAAGCATGTCGTAAAGCTGGCAAATATGTCGGTATTTGTGGTCAAGGTCCTTCCGATCACCCAGATCTTGCACAATGGTTAATGGAACAAGGTATCGACTCTGTATCTTTAAACCCAGACTCGGTACTTGAAACTTGGTTCTTCCTGGCTGAAGAAAAAGTGCAAAAAGCATAAGCAATTGTGAATAAAAAAGACCCTTTGATAGGGTCTTTTTTATGAGATAGATATTATGATTTACTGTTTGAAAATTAATAATTAAAGGCCTAATCGCAAGATTAACGATTGAATTTATAAATATAATTAAATCAAAGCTTATCAACACATAAAGACTGTAATGACAAACAAATACCAACAGTAAAGTCATATCAAAATGGCAATAATAATGAATAACCATTGAGTGTTCGGGAAGATATTTTTAAGAGTAGAGATCCTTGCAATTTTGTATGGGCGCATTTTTAATAAGAAATATGATTGAAAATCCTTAATTAATCTATATCTTACGATGAGAGGATGTTTGTTTTCAAAACAGAATTCAATACAATCTTGTTCAAAGCTATTATCAGTTCACATTTATATATTGAGATTCAGTCTATATGCAGATTTACTTGGCACGAAACAATCAACAAGCTGGTCCATATACGCTCGAGCAATTGAATCAGATGCTGGCGAATCAACAAGTCATGCTGACTGACCTGGCATGGCATCAAGGCATGACCGAGTGGAAAGCCTTAGGTGAACTTACCCAAGGAAAATCGGTATATCAACCCGAAGGTTATGTCGCTCCAGCAGTCACACCTGAAACGCCGGTATTCCAGAATAGCCAACCAACGACTTCGGCCTACTCACAGCCTCATACTCAAACAGTAACTCAAAAAAATGAACTTGCCAGTATTCCAAGCCGTATCCTGGCCAAAATTGTAGACGTATTACTGTGGCTACCAGCAACCTTCATTTTGACTGCTTTTTTTACGCCTGAACAGGAAACGCGGTTTGCTCAACTGAATGAAGAATTCATGAATGTTGTGCTGAGTAGCGATGCAGATCCTGCAATGGCTCAGCAATTACAGACTCAAATGTTTGAGATGTTTTCTCAGCAGGCGTGGCTTGCCACAGCGGTCTATTTGATTATCATGCTGGCCATTCAAGCCTTTCTGATTGCCAAATCAGGCCAAAGTATTGGTAAAAAGCTCACGAAAATCAAAATTGTAGATGTAGAATCAGGTGAAAAGACCAGCCTGTTGCGCGCCTTTACTATTCGTAGCGTATTTTTCATATTTTTAAATATTGTATTTATGCCACTGAGTTTAATTATTGACTGGGCCTTCGGATTGGGCAAAAAACGTCAAACCTTGCACGATAAACTCGCAAAAACGCAAGTTGTGAAACAATAGTGCAGGAATACACAAAATGGGATGAATATCATCCCATTTTGATTACAGAACTTTGAAATTGAAATAAAATTCCCATAAATCCCCCCCAATCCAGACCAGCAAAATCGGTTTTTATTACAGGCATTTAAAGCGCCCTAGATATAGCTTAGTTCGTGAATCTCAGGCATAATGCCCTACAACGTAGCGGTGTATTGTGATTAATAGGATGTTTTGTAAAATTCAGCCTTTTTTGTCATGTGCACTTTAATCGCTATCCCATATTAAATTAGGGAATGGGACTCTTCACCGAGGTTGTAAAATGAGACAAACGATTTTAGCTGTATTGTCTTTATCTGCGATGACTGCACTCTTGACCGGGTGTGGTGGTGATATGGTACTTCTGAACTCTAAAGGTCCAGTTGCAGCAGGTCAAAGTAACCTGATGATGACTGCGATTTACTTAATGCTTTTGGTGGTTATTCCATCAATCATCATGGCATTATGGTTCGGTTGGAAATATCGTGCATCGAATAAAGACGCAGACTATAAACCTACATGGGCACACTCTACTGCGATTGAAATTGTAGTATGGGGTATCCCTGTCATTATTATTGGTATTTTAGCTTGGTTAACTTGGTGGGGTTCCCACAAGTATGACCCATACCGTCCAATTGAAGCAGATAAAGCACCTTTAACTGTTCAGGTTATTGCTGAGCAATTTAAATGGATCTTCATCTATCCTGAGCAAGGCATTGCAACTGTTAACGAATTGCGTTTCCCAGAGCAAACTCCGGTAAGCCTTCGTTTAACCTCTAACTTCACGATGAACTCGTTCTTCATCCCGGCGTTAAGTGGTCAGATTTATGCAATGGCAGGTATGCAAACTCACCTTAACTTCTTAGCTGATGAAACTAGTCCAGCTGAAGGTTATCGTGGTTTCTCTTCAAACTATTCAGGCTATGGCTTCTCACAAATGCGCTTCCGTGCACATTCTGTGACTGATGCTCAATTTGCTGAATGGGTTTCTGCTATTCAGGCAGGAAACGGTACTTCAGTTAACCCTAATGCAGTACAAAAAACTGTTCTAGACCAAGCTGAATTTGCAAGCTTACGTGACGGTAACCGCGGTGTTCACCAGATCGAAGCGATTATTGCAAGAGCTAAGACTCCTGAAGAGAAGGCTGCTGCTGAAGCAATGAAGCCTTACCCTACTAAGCCACATCCTGTGACTTACTACTCTTCTGTAGAGCAAGGTTTGTTTGAATCTGTGATTCACAAGTATATGAGTAACTACCACGGTGCTGACCATTCAGCTCCTGTAGAAGCTGCAGCGACTGATGCTGTTGCTCATGAAGCGTCTGCTTCTGAAGCTCATGTAGCTGGTGAACATGCGACTGCTTCTCAAGGAGAATAAGACATGAGCTTCTTAGGTAAGTTAGGTCCGGATGCAATTCCTTACGATCCAATCGTATTGGCAACTGTTGCAATGATGATCTTGGGTGGTATCGCAGTTGTTGCCGGTATTACCTACTTCAAAAAATGGGGCTACCTGTGGAACGAATGGTTCACATCTGTAGACCATAAAAAAATTGGTATCATGTACCTGTTCGTATCGATCATCATGCTGGTGCGTGGTTTCGCCGATGCGATCATGATGCGTCTTCAGCAGTTCCTTGCAAAAGGTGGCGGCGAAGGTTATTTACACCCTGAGCATTACGATCAGATCTTTACCGCGCATGGCGTGATCATGATCTTCTTCGTGGCAATGGGTCTTGTTGTTGGTTTGATGAACATCTCTGTACCGCTTCAAATCGGTGCACGTGACGTTGCATTTCCATTATTAAACTCACTCAGCTTCTGGTTATTCGCCGGTGCTGCGGGTCTAATGATGGTGTCACTCGCGTTAGGTGAGTTCGCTGCAACAGGCTGGATGGCATACCCTCCACTGTCTGGCATTGAATACTCTCCAGGCGTAGGTATGGACTACTATATCTGGGCACTGCAAATTTCAGGTCTGGGTACGCTATTAACGGGTGTTAACTTCTTCGTTACCATCATCAAAATGCGTGCGCCTGGCATGAAACTTATGGAAATGCCAATCTTTACCTGGACATCTTTATGTACAGCAGTATTGATTATTGCGGCTTTCCCAGTGTTGACTGCAACAATTGCAATGTTAACGCTTGACCGTTACTTCGGTTTCCACTTCTTTACTAACGACTTGGGTGGTAGCCCGATGTTGTACGTGAACTTGATTTGGACTTGGGGTCACCCGGAAGTATATATCTTGGTATTACCAGCATTTGGTATTTACTCTGAAGTTGTTGCGACTTTCTCGCGCAAAGCATTGTTCGGTTACAAATCAATGGTGTATGCAACAGTAGCAATCACAGTATTGTCATTCGTTGTATGGGTTCACCACTTCTTTACTATGGGTGCTGGTGCCAACGTTAACGCGTTCTTCGGTATCATGACCATGATTATTGCGATTCCTACAGGTGTGAAAATCTTCTCTTGGTTATTCACCATGTACAAGGGTCGTATTGTTTACACTACTCCAATGCTATGGACACTAGGCTTCCTGGTAACTTTCGGTATCGGTGGTTTAACAGGTGTATTGATGGCGGTTCCACCAGCGGACTTCCTGGTACATAACTCTTTATTCCTGATTGCTCACTTCCATAACGTAATTATTGGTGGTGTAGTATTTGCGATGTTCGCAGGTATCATCTTCTACTGGCCGAAAATGTTCGGTTGGAGACTGAATGAGACTTGGGGTAAAGCAGCGTTCTGGTTCTGGTTCTTCGGTTTCTACTTTGCGTTCATGCCACTTTATATCCTTGGTTTCATGGGTATGACACGTCGTTTGAATACATTTGACAACCCAGAATGGGACCCGTATGTAAATATCGCGATGTTCGGTGCAGTTCTGATTGCGCTTGGTATCGTATGTTTCATTCTGCAAATCGTGGTTGGTTTCTTACAACGTGACCAACGTCTGGATTTGACTGGCGATCCATGGGATGGTCGTACCCTTGAATGGGCGACATCTTCTCCTGCTCCGTTCTATAACTTTGCTCATCTTCCAAAGATCAATGGTATTGATACTTTCTGGATCGAGAAAGAAAATGGTGTTGCGTATGCAAAACCAACGAAGTACGAAGATGTTCATATGCCAACTAACCGTGCTGCCGGTTTCGTTATCGCGATGTTCATCACTGTTATGGGCTTCGGTTTAATCTGGCACATCTGGTGGTTAGTAGTTGTTACGTTCCTTGCTTCTATCATTAGCTTCATCGTGTCTTCTTTCACCAAGAAAGTGGATTACTATGTTCCAGCTGCTGAAGTTGAGCGTATTGAAAACGAACGCTATGCGATTCTTGAAAAACACTTGAAGAAGGACTAAGACAATGGCTGAAGTACTTCATCACGATAACCACGGACACGATGAGCATCATCATCACGATGATACTGACATCACCGTCTTTGGTTTCTGGACTTACTTGATGAGTGACCTTGTCCTGTTCGGTACACTCTTCATTGCGTTCGCTGTTTTGAGTAGCCACATTCCTGTGGGTACTCCAAGTGCGAGAGACCTGTTTGGCGACTCTTTAGGTTTCGTTCTTACTGAAACCTTCGCCCTCTTGATCTCTTCTGTAACCTTTGGTTTTGCAGTTCTTGCTGCATACAAAAAAGACGTTGCAAAAGTACTGACTTGGTTAGCGATTACTTGGGTATTCGGTGCTATCTTCATCGGCATGGAACTATATGAATTCAATCATCTAGTTCATGCGGGTCACGGTCCAAGCACAAGTGCGTTCTTATCTGCGTTCTTTACTTTGGTAGGTACGCACGGTATTCACGTAACTTCTGGTCTGGTCTGGATGATCGTGCTTATGGTTCAAATCAAGAAATATGGTTTGACTCTTGCAAACACGCGTCGTCTAGCTTGCCTAAGCTTGTTCTGGCACTTCCTTGACATCGTTTGGATCTGTGTATTCAGCGTAGTTTACTTGATGGGAGTTCTGTAATGAGTCACGATCATAACGCTGCTGGCGAATCACACGGTAACGTTAAGCAATATACCGTCGGCTTCATCCTTTCTGTCATCCTTACCGTAATTCCATTCGGTATGGTGATGGCAGGCGGTTTTGGCCGTGGTATTTTGATTACTGTCATCGCGATTACTGCGGTTGCTCAGATTCTTGTGCAGTTAATTTACTTCCTGCATATGAACTCTTCTTCAGAGCAACGCTGGAACGTGATTGCATTCGTGTATACCATCTTAACTATCGCTATTCTTTTAGTGGGTTCTGTATGGATCATGAATTACCTACACTACAACATGATGATCTAAACTGGTCGTCATGCTGAAAAAGTATTTATTCCTGACTAAGCCAGGAATTCTCTTCGGTAACTTTGTTACCACTTTGGGTGGCTACTTCGTAGCCACTCAAGGTTCTGTAGATTTCCTTCTCCTGCTTATTACCCTTCTCGGTACTACGCTTGTCGTAGCATCAGGATGTGTGGTCAATAACGTGATTGACCAGGACATCGACCAAAAAATGCAGCGCACCCAAAACCGTGCTCTGGTCACCAAAACCATTTCCGAACCTGTTGCCCTGGCCTTTGCCCTGGTATTAGGCATCGCTGGTTTTAGTCTTTTATGGTTCTGGGTAAATGCGTACGCTTTCTTATTCGCGGTGATTGGTTTTGTCGTATATGTTGGTTTCTACAGCCTATGGACAAAACGAACCACAATTCATCAAACTGTTGTAGGCAGTATTTCTGGTGCAGCTCCGCCTGTCATTGGTTATACCGCAGTGGCCAATCAATTTGACCTCGGTGCGTTACTGATCTTTTTAGGTTATGCGCTATGGCAAATGCCTCACTCATGGGCGATTGCGATTTACCGCTTTGATGATTACAAAAATGCAGGCATTCCGATCTTGCCTGTGGCACGTTCGATTCATCGTACCAAGATTGAATCACTGGTTTATGTGGTGTTATTCACGCTGACCATGAATGCGTTATTTGTCTTTGGTTATGCCAACTGGTTCTATGCAGTGATTTTAAACTTACTGTGCATTTACTGGTTGTATATCGGTGTCATTGGATTTAAAGCTGAAAATGATCAACTTTGGGCAAAGAAATATTTCTTGTTCTCGGTGATCCTGATTACTGTCATTAGTATTATCTTTAGCTTTACCTCAACTGCGCCATCTACACAGATTGTATTTTTTTAAAAAGATAGAGTTAGTCTCTATCTTTTTTTATTTTGTTTCTCTTAATCCCCTACTTCCAATAGTTGTAGAGCAGAATCAAAAATTCGGCTTTATAAAGCTAAACCTCGATCTTCCTGATCGCTTAGAAAATTCAATCTTTCTGGTTCCAGACTCCGATCCTTCAGTTTTCTAGATTTTCTGGCCTGATAAGTAAAGCTTGATCTTCGCAACAATACATGTGCTGAATTTAACCAGTCCAAATTTGCTTAAAGCCAAAGTCAGGTTCTGATGATCGATCTGGTTATAGAGATAATTTCGCAAAAATGTCTTATTTGGTTGAAATTATCCCTAAAGATCACTACAATTCCCCCTTCGCAAACACTGCGACACAACTTTGGTTGTGACTCCTTGCTTCAATTTACTTAAATTGGGGCTGTCCAAACCGTAAGGAGCTGACAATGCGTCATTACGAAATCGTACTTTTAGTACACCCTGATCAAAGCGATCAAGTAGTTGGTATGGTAGAACGCTACCTAACTCACATCAAAGAAGCTGAAGGTCAAATTCACCGTCTTGAAGACTGGGGCCGTCGTCAATTGGCTTACCCAATCAACAAGATCCACAAAGCTCACTACATTCTTATGAATGTTGAGTGTGGTCAAACTACTCTTGATGAGCTTGAAGAATTGTTCCGTTATAACGACGCAATCATTCGTAGCCTTATCATTCGTCGTGAAAACGCTATCACTGAAGAGTCACTATTGGCGAAGAGTGCTGAAGAAAAACGTGCGCGTAAAGCTCAACGTGAAGAAGCACAACACGCTCAAGACTCTGCTGAAGCTTAAGGAGAACATAACATGGCACGTTTTTACCGTCGTCGCAAGTTCTGCCGCTTTACAGCTGAGAACGTTACGTACATCGACTACAAAGATATCGACACTTTAAAACAGTACATTACTGAAAACGGCAAGATTGTTCCTAGCCGTATTACAGGTACTAAAGCTCGTTACCAACGTCAATTAGCGTTAGCTATCAAACAAGCTCGCTACTTGTCTTTGATCCCTTACACTGACAATCATAAGTGAGGTTGAGCTGTGGATATTATCTTATTACAACGCATTAAAAACCTAGGTAAACTAGGCGATAAAGTTTCAGTTAAAGCTGGTTACGGCCGTAACTTTCTTATCCCTCAAGGTAAGGCTGTTGCTGCAACTGAAGCAAACACTGCTGCTTTTGAAGCTCGTCGTGCTGAACTTGAGAAAGAAGAAGCTGCTATCTTGGCTGCTGCTCAAGCACGTGCTGACCAATTGAACGAAGTGAACATCGTTATCACTGCGAAAGCTGGTGACGAAGGTAAACTATTCGGTTCTATCGGTACTCGTGACATCGCTGACGCGTTGACAAATGCTGGTCTAGAAGTAGACCGTGCTGAAGTACGTCTTCCAAATGGCGCGCTTCGTCACACTGGCGAATTTAACATCGCAATCCAATTGCACCATGATGTTACTGCAGAAGTTCTAGTTACTATCGTAGCTGAGTAATTTCTCGCCTCAAAAAGAGCATGCGAAAGCATGCTCTTTTTTTATCTCTAAAAAATATAATCTAGCCAACACTGTCAAATTCATTTTATTATTCGTGTTTACAAAAAATTGCACTTCGCATTTTTGATCAGAGCGCGTATCATTTCATCTCGTAGTGAATAAACGCTATTCATCTCCGACGATATTTAACCATTGTATTTAAAATCAGGGATTTATATGTCACAGGCGAATGCCAGCAAAAAGGTAGCTACTGCTAAACCGGAAATTGTTACTGAAAATAGCAATCTCAAGGAGTTCCGTACTCCACCTCACAATTTAGCAATTGAACAGGCTGTACTTGCTGCCCTTATGACTGTGGCTGAATCTTTTGAGCAGGTCGGTGATGTGCTGACCGAAAATGATTTTTATGCCACCCGACACAAATATATCTTCCGTGCCATTGAGCAGCTCTCTAAAGAAAACTCGCCTTATGATGCGGTTCTGGTGCATGACTGGCTCATCAAACAAAACTTGCTCGATGCAATTGGTGGCGAAGAATATCTGATGCAATTAATGGCAGATTCGCCATCGAGTTTCTATAACCTGGAAACTTATGCAGGCAAAATTAAAGAATTCTCTACCCTGCGTAGTATGATTAAAGTCAGCTCTGAAATTTTACAAAATGCCTATGACACCAAAGGCCGTACTGTCAGTGAAATTCTGGATCTGGCTGAGACCAATATTTTCTCGATTGCCGAACAGCATAATAACAATGCCAAAGCGCAAGGGCCTAAGCCGATCAACTCGGTGGTCGCGGACGTATTCGACAAATTAAATGAACTGTCGCAAATGGAAGGCAGCATTACCGGTTTAACCACTGGTTTTGTGGAACTGGATAACAAAACTTCCGGCATGCAATCCGGCGACCTGATTATTGTTGCGGCGCGTCCATCCATGGGTAAAACCACCTTTGCCATGAATCTGGTCGAAAGTGTCTTATTCAATAACAATCTGCCTGCTCTGGTCTATTCGATGGAGATGCCAGCCGACTCCATCGCCATGCGTTTGATTTCATCATTTGGTCGCGTGCATCAGGGACATTTACGTTCTGGTAAAATGGACAGTGATGAATGGTCAAAAGTCACCAGTACCATTGTGCATTTACAAGAAAAAAATCTGTATATCGATGATTCTTCTGCGCTACCACCAACAGAATTACGTGCCCGTGCGCGTCGTATTGCCAAAATGCATGGCGGAAAGCTGGGCTGTATCATGGTCGATTACTTGCAGCTGATGAAAGTACCCGGTATGGGCGATAACCGTGTCGGCGAGATCTCGGAAATCTCCCGAAGCTTAAAAGCTTTAGCGAAGGAAATGCAATGTCCAGTAATTGCCCTGTCACAGCTCAACCGATCGCTGGAAAACCGTCCAAACAAACGTCCGGTGATGTCCGACTTGCGTGAATCCGGTGCGATTGAGCAGGATGCCGACTTGATCATGTTTATTTACCGGGATGAGGTTTATAATAAGGAATCCAAGGAAGCTGGCACCGCCGAAATTATTATCGGTAAACAACGTAATGGCCCGATTGGTACCGTGCGTCTGGCATTCGAAGGTCAATATACCCGCTTTAGTAATCTCTCACCTGAGTTCTATGCTCAGTATGATGACGAAGAGTAATCAGGCTCTCGTCATCACATTTCCATCGTCCCTCTAGGAGTAATTTAGGGTGCGTCAAGCTACAGTTTATATTGACAGCGCTGCGCTGCAATATAATTTAAACCGTGTCAAACAACTTGCCCCAACCGCGAAAATCGTCAGCATGGTGAAAGCCAATGCTTATGGACACGGAGTTAAAGACTGCTTAGCAGCCTTAAGCGAAACCGATGCCTTTGGTGTTGCCTGTCTGCAAGAAGCCCTGGAAATTCGTGAATTAGGTTATTTACAGCCGATCACGCTTATCGAAGGTGTTTTTTCACCAGATGAGATGCCAATCGTAATTGAACAAAATATTGAAGTCATTGTGCATCAACAGGCACAAGTCGACTGGTTAATTGCACATAAAGATGCCTATATCGCCAAAGAACTTAAAGTCTGGGTCAAACTGAACAGCGGCATGAACCGCCTGGGCTTTAAGATTGAAGCGATCAAAGACGTAATTTATACGCTAAAAGCCGCAGGCTTTACTTGTGTACTTGCCATGCACTTCGCCAATGCAGATGCCGAGCATCCACTGAATGATGAACAAATCCGTCAATTCCTGGAAATTAAAAATGATTGCGCTCCAATTTTAGCCTCTTGCTGTAACTCGGCTGCAATCTATAAATATCCAGAATTGCATTTTGACTATGTGCGTCCAGGGATCATGCTCTACGGTGCGACGCCCTTTTCAGACCGGGATGTGCATGATCTGGACTTAAAGCCGGTCATGACGTTTACAGCTGAAATTATTGCCTTGAATGAGATTCAAGCGGGTGAGCATGTCGGTTATGGTTCAACGTTCACCGCAGATCAAGACATAACTTTGGCCATTGTTTCAATTGGCTATGGTGATGGCTACCCTCGCGCTTTCCTAAAACAGAACTATGTCGCGATTAATGACCAGCAAACTCGCGTGATCGGCCGCGTAGCGATGGATATGATCGCTATTGATGTCACAGGGTTAGAGGTGCAATTGGGCACAGAAGTCGAACTTTGGGGTAAAACCCGTCTGGTGGATGATGTGGCTGAAGCGAATGGCACGATTGGTTATGAACTATTATGCCGACTGAGCAATCGTCCACTACGCCAAGTAGTCTGATCTAGTCCTCAAAGTAAAAAAGCCCAACATAGGTTGGGCTTTTTCTTTAGGCTGACTTTTGTTCTTCGCCCTGCTCTATGCATAATTGCATTAATAAGGCATCGACATGACTTTGCTGAAAGTCAAAAGGATTAAACTCATCAAATCCCATTTCCCGACAGAATTGCTGGATTTGACTGCGTTTAGAAATATATTTCATCGACCAATCTGGGAAACTCGGATATTCAATTTCCTTGGTCTCAAATAATTTAATATCCTGATGGCGAGGATCTTTATTCAGTCGCTCCACCAGCAGACTTTTTAAAGTGGGACATTCCCCTTCGAGACATTGAAAAAAATGACCATCTGCGAAATACAGTACACCTGTCACTTGATGCTGGTAATTAAAATCACGAGCTTCTTTCAGGATATTCGCCAAATCTTCAAGTAAGTCAGGTTTGGGAGAAGTACTTTTACTGGCGTAACAAAATTGGTACATGCGCTAACTTCTCTATTTTTATTATGCTGAACTGCATAGAAGTTAACACTGTACGCGAAAAACCTGAACCCGGATAGGTTTATTATAAGAAATACTCATTAGAGGGAACCGGAAGTTCCGCCAATCCTTTTTTCAAGGTCTCTGACCATTGCCGGCTGATTGACGTGAAATACTCATCATCTTCGGCAATACGCTTGCCTCTTGGCATGATCAGACTGTCTTTTTTATAGACCAGCACATCGAGGGGCATACCAACCGATACATTGGAACGTAGGGTCGATGCAAATGAAATCAGGGAACAGCGCAAAGCTTCATCCAGCGGCATATCATAAGTCAGCGCACGATCCAGGATCGGCTTGCCATATTTACTTTCGCCAATCTGAAAATACGGCGTATCGCGTGTGGCACAGATAAAGTTCCCTTGCGGATAGACATGATAAAGCTGCATATCCTGATCTTTAAGTTGTCCACCGACCAGCAGATTGCAATAATAATTGCTTTGTTCCGAAATATCGCTCGTAACATTCGCAATCACTTTCTTCAGCATACTACCCACCAGCTCAGCGACATCAAACATGGTGTGCAGACTCAAGATATTGGGTTCCTGCTTCAGTTCGAGCTGATTTTTGATATGCCCAATTACTGCTTGTGTTGTTGCCAGATTTCCGGATGCCTGTATGACGATCATACGTTCCCCGGGAATACCAAAGGTATACAACTTTCGAAATACAGAAATGTGATCTACTCCGGCATTGGTTCGGGTATCACTGATAAAAAGCATACCTTGCTCTAAACGTAGTGCACAACAATACGTCATTCATTCGTCCTTATTAACATCCTAGCACTTGAACGATGGAATGCATGGATTCCACACCGCCCTTTTCTCTGACACCGCGTACCGGCGCCACATCCCAATAATCCCGTCCAATCGCCACATAAACATGCGAACTTGGAGTAAACAACAGATTACTGACATCAAAACAATACCATGTCTGGTCTACAAACACCTCTACCCAAGCGTGACTGGCCAGATGCGAAGCATTTTGTGCATATAAATAACCAGAAACATAGCGTGCAGGCAAACCTAGATATTTGCACATGGCAATAAAAATATGACTATGGTCCTGACAGACGCCCTGTCTGGACTCAAAGGCATCTATTGCAGAGCCTTGCACTGAAGTACTGTTTGAAATATAAGGCACATGCTCCAGCAAGGCCTGTGCCAGTCCAATCAAATGCTGACGGGTTAATGCAGGAACATGACGTTGTGCAAAGTCTTTCATTGCTGCATTACATTGGGTTGATTCGGTCGGCTGTAGAAAAAGATTGGGATTGATTGAATCATTCAGTCCACTCTGATGCGCAGGATTTAGCTCGACTATTCCTTGCGCCATGATAGTCAGGGAATAATAAGGTTCCCGCTGGCTACAGGTCATCCACAGATTATGAAATGCATCTTTCCGGATTTCTTTATTACCCGGTACACTGATATCCCAAGAATGAACCCGCTGATGCGCATTGCTCGAAGGCATCATTTTAATGTACTGAATACTGTTCCTCACCTCGGCCGTGTACATATAATGCGTTTGGTGATTCACCATCAATTTCATACATCTGCCTCAAACATTTGATGGATATGGTCACTAAACTGGTAGAACTGAATCCGGTTCGGTTCTGTACGCAACTGTTCCCAGTACTGTTCCAGATCATCCCAGCCCATTTCCACCAGAATTCTGACCACATAATCAATCTTGCAGAGTGTGGTACTAGTCTCTTCACCCAGGCGTAACTGATGATCGAGCTGTTCGACACATTGCCCTAGACTAAAAAACAGAAAAATATCGGAAGATTCGGCTTCCAGAATATCTTCACATTCCGTCACCACTTCACAGATATAACCAGCATTTTTGTCTGCGGTTTTGATCAGTTTCATCAGTTCCGCATAGCCTGAAGCAGACAGCACCCCTCGTAATTCCTGAATATTGTCTTTGGCCACTTTAAACTGCTGGCTAAAAGACGCCACTTGCGTAGGATCAAGTACTAGCTCATTTAGGGAACTGGCATCAAAGGCAGGTAAACAGAAAGCATGGGCATATGCCACTGCCGCTTCGTCTTCTAAAAATGGAAAGCGAGCACATAAAAAATGAGTGCGAGATAAATAACGCCCTAACCAAAAAATATGTTGCGCATTGCTATTCAGCAAAACCATGACATTTTCCTTCTTTGGAATCTTATGAATGTAAATTGTCGACTACCCAGGTATCTTTGATACCGCCACCTTGTGATGAATTCACCACCAGTGAGCCGGGTTGCATCGCCACACGTGTCAAGCCACCCTGTACGATTTCAGTACGATAAGGCGAACTTAATACAAATGGGCGTAAGTCGATATGACGTTCAGCAATACCAAAATTGGTCAAAGTCGGACTAACCGATAAGTCCAAAGTGGGCTGCGCAATATATAAATGCGGCGCAGCTAAAATTTTCTCCCTGAAAGTTTCAATTTGCTGTTTAGACGCTTGTGGTCCAATGAGCATGCCATAACCGCCCGAACCCTGCGCTTCTTTCACCACCAGCTGATCCAGATGAGCCACGACATAGTCTAATTCTTCAGAATTACGACATTGATAAGTCGGAACATTTTTTAGAATTGGCTGCTCGCCCAAATAAAAACGAATCATTTTGTCGACATATGGATAAACCGATTTGTCATCTGCCACACCGGTTCCCGGCGCATTGGCAATCACGACATTATTTTGCAAATAAGCCGACATCAAGCCAGCAACACCCAAAGTGCTATCCGGTTTAAAGCATAAGGGATCAAGAAACGCATCATCGACCCGTCTATAAATAACATCGACTCGTTGGCGACCACGTATGGTTTTTACATAAACCTTCGAGTCATCAACAAAAAGGTCACGTGATGTTACCAATGGCACATCCATCTCTCTTGCAAGGAAAGAATGTTCATAGTAAGCACTATTAAAACGTCCTGGGGTCAGTACCACCACAAATGGCTTATCGACATAAGCATTTTCGATCAGGATTTCTTTTAATAATTGTGGATATTGCTCGATTCCGGCAATCTTGGACTGCTCGAATACTTTCGGCATCAGTTTTTCACTGATCTTGCGGCATTCCAGCATATAAGACACGCCAGATGGCGTTCTGAGATTATCTTCTAAGACATAAAACTCGCCCTTGGAATCACGGATCACATCGATCCCGCTAATCTGGCTATAAATCCCGCCTTTCAAGCTATGTTGATACATATGCGGCTGATAGGCTTCATGAGTTAAAATCTGCAACTCAGGAATGATATTGGCTTTTAAAATGTCCTGTTGATGATAAATATCATGTAAGAATAAATTTAGCGCCCGTACCCGTTGTGCCGAGCCTAAAGCCACCATATTCCACTGTTTCCGGTCTATGACTCGCGGAATGATATCGTAGGGAATAGTGCGTTCTACGCCTTCTTCATCGCCATAAACGGTAAAGGTAATACCGTGATTTAAAAAATGTTCTTTTGCTACCTGATTCAGTGCATTGAGTTCATCCAGCGTATGTTGAGATAACCATTCTTCCAGTCTTTGACCTGCCTGACTGGACAGCACATGTTCATCCTGCATTTCATTAAAGAACTTTGAAGATAACTGCTGCAGTAAAAGTTGTGGGTTTGTTGTAGTAGATACCGCTGTAGTTTTAGTGTCTATAAAATTTTTTCCAATATTCTGGGAACTAAATTTATCAATTGTTTCAATCACATTTGTATCCTGATTTCCTTTAAGCATACAAACCCTCGTATTATCATCTATTATAATTAAATCAAAGCAATATCCATGCCATGACATCTGCATTTCAATTACCATTAATCTAATAAATGCCCAATGAACTCAATGCCATTTTCGACCAAGTTGTTTTAGAATTGTAGGACAAATGTTGCACAGAGGGACTTGCGAAAAAATGAGAGTTTTTTTATTGTGTTAAGCTAAGCCTAAATCCCCTCTTCTTTATTGCCAGCAAAATAAATTATGTCAGCACAAGAAAAAGAAACTTCAAACAGTCTGTATCGCCAATGGCAAATTTTGTCGCGTCTTTCTACCGGCAAATGGATGGGAACACGTGAATTACAGGAAATCCTCAATCGCGAAGGCATCGATATCAGTCTACGTACCATTCAGCGTGACCTGAATCAGATTGCGCAACGCTTTCCAATTGAAAGCAGTAAAACCACGCCGCAAGGCTGGCGTTGGCGTTCAGATGCGCCGCTGCAAAGTTTGCCGCATATGACCAGCTCGCAAGCGGTCACTTTCATGATGGTCGAAGAACATTTAAAACATCTGCTGCCACCGAGCCTGATCGAGGAAATGAATCCGTGGTTTGATCTGGCACGACGCAGTCTTTCTTCCCAGAACAATGTCCGGCAATGGATTAACCGCGTACGCATTGTTCCGGCCACCCAACCGCTGATTCCACCTGTGGTAGATAAGGCCGCGCAGCAAGCGGTGTATGAAGGCCTGTTACAGGACAAACAACTGGAATGTGTGTATCAGGGCCGTGGTCATAACAGCGAAGAAAAAACCTATATTCTCAATCCTCTGGCATTGGTACAAAAAGGGTCAATCATTTATCTGGTGTGTACCCGTCATGACAAATCGGATATCCAGACCTTTGCACTGCACCGCTTTAAATCGGCCGTCGTGCTGAATTCACGTGCCTTGCATCCGGTCAATTTCGATATTGATGATTATATTGATTCTGGTGCACTGGGCTTCCGGGTGGACTTCAACCATCCCACCGAAAATGTCACGCTTAAACTCAGCATGTCAGAGTCGGATGCGCATTACTTTGAGGAAAGCCAGCTCAGTAAAGACCAGAAAATTGAAAAAATGGAAGATGGCATGTCGCTGATCACTGCTACCGTGCCATTTACCTCTCAACTGGTCTGGTGGCTGCGTAGCTTTGGTAAAAAGATTAAACATATTGAACCGAGTATTGTGGCCAATGCAGTCGCTCAACTGGATGAGGAAAACCCTTAACCACACAGGCTTCATCCAGATTCTTTTATGTATTCCGGAATAAAAAAATCCCCAAATTGGGGACTGGAGAATTATGCTTATATTTTTGTTCTTGTTGTGGTGATCTGCCGCTGTGCCAGGCTGCTTTTCTTTAACACCCCGAAATGCAGCCTGGATGAAACATCAATATTTAAAAATGACTGAGACATGAGCAAGCCAGTTCAGCATCATTAAAGCGAATGGATTTTTTGGTCATGGTTTAAGACTCCTATGTAGTGAATAAACCGACTATAAAGTCATCCGCCTTACTTGTGAAATAAATAGAATGCATGTCTTTTGCAGATTTTTTCTATAGAACTTTTTCCGTAAAATTTATCTGTAATCGCTGCCGATTCATTGTCTGGCTTAATAGCATTTTCGGCAAGTTTATAAAATCGAATAACAATTCTCTGCTTGTATAAGATACCTCGCTCTGCACATCATAAAGCCCTATAGAAGTAGAAATAGGGACTTAATTTTACAATGGCTAACCCTGCTCAATTAGTACGTCACAAGCTGCTCAATACTTTCTTTTCCCGCCATTCGGTCTGGTTTGCCTGCATTCTGATTGCAGTGATTTTTACTACATTTCATATCGGTTATTCACCGCGTTATATCTATTATTTTATGCCGCAAACGTTAGTGAATACCCTATGGATCCTGAGCATTCTGCTGAGTTTGCTGGGTTTGTATGATGTACTACAAAATAAGCATTCCATTCTGAAAAATTATCCCATTATGGGACATTTCCGCTTTATCTTTGAGGAATTCCGTCCCGAGATTCGTCAGTATTTTATTGAAGCCGACCGGGACGCACTGCCTTTTTCCCGTATGCAGCGCAGTCTGGTGTATCAGCGGGCAAAAAATGAAAATTCTGATAAACCTTTCGGCTCGATTCTGAATGTCTATGAAGATAATTACCGCTTTGTTAGTCATTCCATCACGCCCTGCAAAGTTGCTGATCCGCAGACTTTTCGTATCCTGATTGGAAATGAGCAATGTACCCAGCCCTTTTCAGCTTCTATTTTAAATATTTCAGCCATGAGCTTTGGCAGCATGAGTGCCAATGCGATACGTGCACTTAATCTCGGCGCTCAAAAAGGTGATTTTTTCCATGATACAGGCGAAGGCAGTATCAGTCCCTACCATCTGGAATATGGCGGTGATCTGGTCTGGGAAATTGGCAGTGGTTATTTTGGCTGCCGTACTTTAGATGGGCAATTTGATCCGGAACGTTTTGCTGCACAAGCCAAATTACCCCAAGTGAAGATGATTGAAATCAAGCTTTCGCAAGGCGCAAAACCTGGCCACGGCGGTATTTTACCTAAAAGTAAAATTTCGGAAGAAATTGCCCAAATTCGAGGCATCAGCCGTGATCATGATTGTGTTTCACCTTCGAGTCATCCGGCATTTAGCACACCGATTGAAATGATGCATTTCATACAAAAATTACGTGAACTTTCCAACGGAAAACCGGTCGGATTTAAGCTATGTCTGGGCCAGCCGTGGCAGTTTATGAGCATGGTCAAAGCCATGTTACATACCCAGATTTATCCGGATTTTATTGTGGTTGATGGCTCTGAAGGTGGAACCGGAGCTGCACCCATTGAATTAATTGACTATGTTGGCGCCCCTTTAAGAGAAGGTTTGCTGTTTGTACACAACACCCTTGTTGGTGCAGGTTTGAGAGATAAGATCAAAATTGGTGCAAGTGGTAAAATAATTAGTGCATTCGATATTGCCAGCACGCTTGCCATTGGTGCGGATTGGGTGAACTCTGCCCGTGGTTTTATGTTTGCAGTGGGCTGTATTCAGGCACAAAGTTGTCATACCAATCAATGCCCTGTCGGAGTCACCACCCAAGACAAAGATCGCCAGAAAGCCTTACATGTGCCGACCAAGGCCGAACGGGTGTTTCATTTTCATAAAAACACCTTACATGCCCTGTCTGAACTAATAGCTTCCGCAGGTCTCAAACACCCTTCCGCTATTAAGGCGCATCATCTGGCACAACGCGTGAATAATCACGAAATAAAGAACTTTGCGCAGATTCATTTTTGGCTCAAAGAAGGTGAATTATTGTCCTGTGAAAATAAGGATGAGGAGAACTTCTACTTCCGGATGTGGAATTTGGCCCAATTAGAAAAATTTTAAATCAATAGCATTAGAACTAAAAAAGGCGTTTTCATAAACGCCTTTTTAAATATTAAATTTTCAATCTATTAATAATAAGTTTTGCTGCCGTGTGCATGCAGAAAGGCAGGAATCAAACCCGTCAATGCAGCACGAATATCGGCTCGCTCATTGATCAATTGGTGTGAACCTTCTTCCAGCATAAGCAAAGTCTGGAGCCGGAATTTACGCCGGATAAATTCGATATTATAACGCCAGTCCACAGTCTGATCCTGTGCACCCTGTGCCAGCCAGACTGGAATACGACAAGCCGGACGCGCTTCCATTTCCAGCATCCAGCGTGACATCGCCAAAATCCAGTCCATGCCCATTATTCGCGGTTGTAATGGATCTTTAAGCCGGATAAAACGCAAAAACTCCGGATTATGGTTATTGCGTCTGAAATGTCGGGGAACTTCACGTTTGATTCGGCTAATAATGCCCAATCCGACCGAATTATGCCACCAGGCAGTTTTAGCGGGACGAATCAATGGTGATAATAGCAAGACCCGCTCGACAAAAGGATTTTCACGACGTTCTGCAAATTCCAGTAAATGGTGCATCCAGATCGCACCACCGGTACTCTGGCCGATGCCCACCCAAGGTTTCGGTAATTGTGAAGCGTGCTGTACATAGCGATGTACTGCATGCAAGACCTGCTGATAATGATCAAAATTCTGAATGCTAGCAGGTGAACCATCACTGAGACCATGTCCCGGCAAGTCATAGGTCAATACGCTAAAACCCTGTTCCAAAAGCTCTTTGACAATCGGCTGATAAATACCGCTATGTTCCAGATAACCATGCAGCAAAAAAGCGGTTCCCTGAATCTTATCAAAGCGGGTATTTTCCAGATTCGGTTCAAACACCTGTACATGCAACTTGAATAATGGCATCTGTACATAGCCCTGCCAGTGTTTGCAGTCCAGTAAATCAAAACCATAAAGCTTTCGATAGGACTGCAGATCAATCGGCGGTTCATCACTACGATTCAGGTTTAAAGGTGGCAAGAGTTGAGGCGTAACATCCCGACTCGGAATGGGTAAATCCAGCTGTTTCAGAATGGTGGGATTTAAAAATGGGATATCAGACATTATGGCACCTCCCGACAGTCACTGGATCCAAACCACATATCGCGCATGGTCGCCAACATTTCATAATTGGCACGACGACTGTGATCATAATTTTGTGCACTTGGACGCCATCGTGTCAATGGCGTTGGCATCGGCGCTTCTACCGGAATGGTTTGTATGCCATTTAACGCAAATAAACGGCGGGTACGCGGCATATGATAACGATCCGTAATCAGAATCACTGTAGGCGCTCCACCTTTCTTTTGTAATAATAATGAACTGAAACGGGTATTTTCACAGGTGTTCATGCTGCGATCTTCCAGTAATTTGGCATCGACACCATGATTTTTTAACCAGCGCTGCATATACGGCGCTTCGACCCCACTCAGAACAATCGGCAACTGGTAATGTTTCTCTACTGCCAGCGTGGTTTCCAGCCGTAGTCGCGTATAGTTATTGACGACAATTTCTTTGCCGTGGTCATCTAAAGTTAATCCACCACCCAATACCACAATGGCATAAGGCTGGGAGCTATTCGCCGGTTTAGCCTGCTGTTGCTCTTGTAGTAAAGCCAAGTCCTGCTGGATTTCCTCTCCATCGGTTTCCTGTACCGAACTGGCTTCGCCTTGTTCCAGCGGATGCGTTGTCAGAAACTCCATATATTGCTCAATACGTTCCTTGTTTTCACTACTGTCCCACTCCAGCAATTCCCGGACATTTGCTGTCGGATCGACTGGTTCTGCACCTTCCTGTGAGGACAATAACGGCACCTGAGCAGGTGGACTTTGCTCTGCTTTTTGATCCTGCTGCTCGCGTTGATATTCTTCAATTACTTGCTGCAGTGCTTTATAACGCGCCTGAATCAGCATCAGGTTGGCAGAATTATTTTGCTGGATATCCTGTTCCATGACCTTTAAATAAGCCTGACGGGCAATCCACAAATCAGAGCCAGGTTCCAGATTTTCATGTTCGCTGAGTGCAGCCATTTTCTGGCTTTGAGCCGCGACTTCATTTAGCTCTAAGGAGACAAACTGGTTTAAGCCCTTGACGATCATTTTTGAGTAAAAAGGCGTATAAACCAACACCAGTAGACAGCCGCATAGCACAAACAGTCCAGTGACAATTTGTAGCAAACGTACCATCCAATGGGTGTTTTTCATGTTATTCCTCTTCCTGATGAGAACGGATCAAGCCATTTTTATCGAACAATACAGGTTCAGGCTCCAGCATTAGACTAAATTTTTCCCAAACTGACTGTTGTACTGCACGATACGTTTTACGGACATCGGTGAGAGATGCTTGACCATAATTCACCAACACCAGCGCCTGTTTGTGGAACATACCGACAGGTCCCAACTGTTTGCCTTTCCAGCCCGCCTGATCAATCAGCCAGCCCGCTGCCAGTTTAACTTGAGCATTGGCTTGCTGGTAATGGGGTAAATTCGGGAAAGATACAGCAATTTGGTCAAAGACCGCTTGATCAACCACCGGATTTTTAAAGAAGCTGCCCACGTTGGGAAATTCTTGTGGATCAGGCAATTTACTCTGACGAATCTGAATGACCTGTTGCTGCAGGTTTTCTGCTGTGAGCTGATCACCAACCGCAGTCTTCAGATCACCATAATTCAGTTTCAAATCTGGCTGTTTAAGTAATCTAAAAGTCACATGGGTAATCACATAACGGTTGGGATCATCTTTAAAAATACTATGCCGGTAGGCAAATTGACAGTCTGCTGCCTGAATCGAGGCAAATTGTTTCAGCTGACGGTCATAGACCTCGACGGAATCGATAAACTCGCCGACTTCAACGCCATAAGCGCCAATATTCTGTACTGGCGATGCACCGACCCGACCCGGAATTAAAGCTAGATTCTGTAGGCCATATAAACTTTGTGCCGTGGTCCAGAGCACAAAGTCATGCCAGCCTTGTCCGCCGCCTACACGTAAACGTTGCGACTGATCATCAGCATCCAGCATTTCAATGCCTTGAATATCCATATGCAGAACTAGCGCATCAATCTGCTCCGGCAACAACATATTACTGCCGCCTGACAGGATCAGCACATTGAGTTGCTGCTGTTCCGCAAAATCCAGTGCAGTTAGCAGATCAGCGGTGGATTGAATCTGAGCATAGTGCGAAGCAATCGCTTCTAAATTTAAAGTATTAAAAGGTTTAAGTTGAACCTGGGTTTGAATCTGCATCGCTTAAACCTTGTGTAAATTCTGTTTAAAAATCTCAATCCAGGCCTGGCTGCTGGATTCACACTGATCAAGCACCCGCTCAAAGCCATCCGCTTCGCCATAATAAGGATCGGGTAAGGCCTGTTTCGGATAGGTCTGATCATGCTCACTCATCAATGCCACGCGTGCACGTACATGGCCAAACCGAGTTTCTGCCAGACGCTGTATGTCCTGGATATTGGATAAATTCTCCAGATCCATCGCCAGAATCAGATCATAATCAATAAAATCGTGTGGAATGAGTTGACGTGCGCGAAGTGCTGAAAGGTCATAGCCACGTTTTAGTGCATGCTTCTGGCTACGCAAGTCCGGTGCCTTGCCGGGATGATAATTACTGGTTCCGGCAGAGTCGACCACAATGTTCAGTTGCTGTTCATCACAATAATGTCTGAGTACAACTTCTGCCGTGGGAGAGCGGCAAATATTTCCCAAACAAACACATAACACCTTGTATGGCGTTCTGGATGACATAAACAACCTCAGAGCTACTTTATTTTAAAGATTCTTATGTTAAGTTATTTATATACTGATTCCTATCTTACAACCATAGAATAATCTCGTATTTGCAATAAAAAAATCAAGGATATCGCCATGAATCGTTTTCAGTTTCAAACCGTCCCCAATATCATTGCCGGACTAGGCACGATTCAGGAATTATTTAAAATTCTAAAAAATGGCCGTTATCGCCGTCTTCTACTGGTGACTGACCCGGGTATGCTGAAGGAGCAATTACATCTGCCGATTCTGGATATTATTGAATCTGCCGGACTGGAGTATGTGATTTACTCGGATGTTCAGGCCGATCCGCCCGATACAGTGGTGCTTGAAGCGGTGGCTTTTGCAAAACAGGAAAATATTGATGTGGTGCTGGGCTTTGGTGGTGGCAGCTCGATGGATGTGGCCAAACTCATTGCAATTTTGGCGCATCCTGAACAGCATCAGACATTGTCTGATCTGTATGGCGTTGATAATGCCACCGGACCGCGTTTAGCTTTAATTCTGGTACCAACTACGGCTGGAACAGGTTCAGAAGTGACGCCGATTTCGATTGTCACCACAGGTGAAACCACTAAAACCGGTATTGTGGCACCGATCCTTTTTGCAGATATTGCCATTCTGGATGCAACATTTACCCAGAATCTTCCAGCACAGATCACTGCCGCCACCGGCATTGATGCCATGGTACATGCCATTGAAGCCTATACCTCAAAACACAAGAAAAATCCTTATTCGGATATGCTGGCCAAACAGGCTTTAAGATTACTGAATGCCAATCTGCAACGTGTACTGCAAAACGGTCATGATTTAGATGCCCGCCAAAATATGCTGGTCGGTTCCATGCTGGCCGGACAAGCCTTTGCCAATGCACCAGTCGCTGCCGTACATGCGCTGGCTTATCCACTGGGTGGACATTTTCATCTTTCGCATGGGCATAGCAATGCACTGGTTCTAACTGAAGTATTAAAGTTTAATGCGCCAGCGGCCAAACAGCTCTATGCGGAATTGATGACCTGGCTGGATCCCCGTAGTAAAGGTTGCCATGATGGCCTGACCGATCTGTTTATTGATCATTTTAATAATCATCTGATGCAAAGCGGTTTGACTCTAAAACTAAATCAGTTGAATGTTCCAGAACATATGCTGCAGGTGATGGCAGAAGATGCGATGCAACAAAGCCGGCTGTTGCAGAATAATCCACGTGAACTCAAGGTGGAGGATGCTTATCAGATTTATCAGGCGATCTATTCCTAGATCAATTTCCACCTAAGCCTTATCTAGCTGAGGACTGAATAGTGATGAAAGCCACCATCAAACAGCGTGAACACTATACTTTTTTCCTACCCATTCAAACCCGTTGGGCAGACAATGATCTGTACGGCCATGTCAACAATGTGACTTATTACAGTTATTTTGATACCGCCGCCAATGCCCTGCTGATTCAGGAAGCTGCTTTTGACCCAAAATATTCACCCATGATTGGACTGGTCGTCAGCTCCAACTGTCAGTTTAATCAGGAACTGTCTTATCCGGAAATTATTGAAGTGGGCGTAGCCATTGAAAGCATGGGAAATTCATCGCTCAGCTATGATCTGGCTATTTTTAAACGCAACTCGGATACAGCCGCTGCACAAGGCAATTTTGTCCATGTATTTGTCGATCGTGAGACACGAAAAAGCACCCCGATTCCAGTTGAAATGCGGGATGCTTTATCTCGATTTGTTGTGACTTAACATCCAGCCTATTTCAGCTGAATATTTTGCAGTTCACCGTCAAACTGCTGTAGCAGATCACGTACAGCCGGTTCAGCATGTAACAATTCTTCGGCACGTTTAAAGGCACGTGCCTTACGCTGATGTTGCATGGTATATGGCGTTAACTGGTCCACATTTTCAAATTTCACCTGGAAATTGGTTTGCGGCCATTGCTGTTGCAAAGCAGCTTCCAGATTATGTTGCAACTGGGTCAACAACTGTTGGTACTGTTCAGGAATATGGAAAATGGATTCGCCATTCATCTGGCCAGTCATGACGCCATACTGCGCCAGTTCCTGTACCGCTGGAGAAAGCTGGCTGTTACGGAACCAGTATTCCCATTTTTCTACGCTCCACTCACCTTCCAAGGCTTGTTCAGGTATTTTCAGAATATCCTGTGGCATCAGATTCTGCGTATTTACATCTTGGGAAATATCTTCCAGCAAAGCTGTCTGTGCAACTGGCTGAACCGGAGCTGTGTTTTCAAGAGCAGGCTGAGCAATCGAATCCTGTGAAAGTTCCAATTCCGGTGCAGCAAGACTAAATTCCTCATCAGCAGGCATACTGTCTTGTGCTGGCTCGGTAGGGATGACAGCATCTGCAGGAATAAACTCTTCAAGCAGGAAATCATCCGAACTGTTGCTGGTAGCAGGTGCTTCTGGCGTACTCCTGATTTCATCAAAACCAAATAGGCCTTTGTCATCATTTGGATCAAAAACAATTTGATCACTAGACCGCACTTCTTCAATCACTGTTTGAGTTGCTACAGGCTGGACAGGTTCAGGCGCATTGATGCTGGTTGGCTCGTCTTCATCCAAAAAATCATCCGAAGAAGGTTCAGACGCTGATGCGACATCAATCTCCTCATCTGTCTCATCGTCCAGAGAAAAATCATCAAATACCATTTCTGCCTCCAATGATTGTGTTTCTACTGATTTAGATTGAAGTTGTGTCAGAACGGGCTGCTGTATGCGTGTTGTATAAGTTGTTGCCTGTTGCGATGCAGTCTCCTGCATCACTGGAATTTCGCTTGGCTGTAAAGGACGGAAAGCCAGTAAGCGTAGCACCGTCATCTCAAAGCCTTGTTCCTGCGTAACTGCAAGCTGTAAATCGGCACGACCCTTACAGGCAATCTGATAATACAGTTGCAGGTCTTGTGCAGAAATCAGACCGGATAATTGCATGATCTTTCGATTGATCTCGGCACTATATTTCAGGCTTAAATCTGGTAAATATTGCAATAAGGCCAGTTCATGCAACGTCGAAATCAACTGGTCGAGCACCAGTGACACATCCAGAGCTTGCTGACGGAACTGTAGCAATAACTGACTAACCTGCGCTTTCTGGTTCTGGTGAATCGCCAGAATCAGATCATAAACAATGGTACGGTCAATCAGCCCCAGCATGTCTTTAACATCCTGATGCTGAATCGCTCCTTGACCATAGGCAATCGCCTGATCGGTCAACGACAAGGCATCACGTAATGAACCTTGCGCAGATTCAGCAATCTGCCAGATGGCATCCTGATCAGACTGAATGCTTTCTTTGCTAAGAATATGGCCTAGATGTTCAGTAATTTCATCGACTGCCAATGGACGCAAAGTAAATTGCAGACAGCGAGAAATTACGGTAATGGGTAGTTTTTGCGGATCGGTGGTTGCAAACAAGAATTTGACATGTTCTGGCGGTTCTTCCAGCGTCTTTAACAGCGCATTGAAAGAATGCGTGGAGAGCATGTGCACTTCATCGATCAGGTAGACTTTAAAGCGACCTTGAGTCGGTGCATAAGGCACATTGTCGAGCAACTCACGTGTATCTTCCACCTTGGTGCGTGACGCCGCATCGATTTCGATTAAATCAATAAAGCGGCCTTCATTGACTGCGGTACAGGTCGGGCACACCTCGCAAGGAGTCGAAGTAATACCGGTTTCACAGTTCAGGCACTTCGCCAAAATACGTGCAATCGTGGTTTTTCCGACACCACGCGTTCCCGTAAACAAATAGGCATGATGCAAACGGCCACGTTCGAGCGCGCTGGTTAAAGCACGTGATACATGGTTTTGCCCCACCAATTCATTGAAATTACGAGGACGGTATTTTCGCGCAAGTACTTGATACATGTATGCTCCTTTTTACAGGTCTAAGCATACTGTTTTTTTATAAAATAGTGAAATGAATGCCGGTTTATAAAGAATAAAAATCCCTTGATCAAAATCATTGAAAAAGGGATATAAAACAAATACTTTTTTAAAATTAGACCGATTCAAACAGGATAAAGTCACTTTGCATCTGGTAGCGTTTGCCTGTTTGATCTTCACGAATTTCCAGAACATGCTTTTTCAGATCGACATAGAGCAGATTTCGGGTATCGACATTCAGCAGTTCAATCTTTTGTTGTGATTCATCCTGAAACCGAATCTGCCCGCTCATTGTTTCAATTTCATTATGACCACTTAAACTTTCACGCTGTAAAGTAAAGGTCTGATCTTCATTCAAGGTCAAGGCCACTGCCATGCCTGGACAGTCTTCACAACTTGAAAAGCATCCCATACATGGTGTTGTGCCCTGATAACTCCCGACCCAGGCAGGAATCTGAGCTTTGGCTTCCATCACCGTTTTTGCAGCCGGCTGATTCGGCTCCTGACATCCGAACAACGCACTGCTTGCGACCAGAGGAATCACCAGCACTTTTTTCATTACTTCACACCACAGCCATGGACTGCGCGACAAAATAACATATTTAGCTAACGGGCTAAACTCCCAAATCAGGGATATTTAGCGCCAGCCTTTGCGACCGGTCAGTACCGCATCCGCACAGCGCAAGGTTTCTTGCGTCAGGCCCCAAAGACGGTAATCTCCAGTTAATGAACCTGTCGGGAAATTATGCGTATAGGCAAAACTCAAACCGCGCTCAGGATCGCACCAAGCACCAGAGCCATTAAACCCCATATGACCAAAACCTTTAGAGGCTTTTCCTAAAGTGAGAACACGGTGATAACCCAAGCGCCAGTGCATCGGTAAAGGCATGATCCGATCGCGTGTTTTGTACTGCACCTGACTCAGTCGCTGGAACACCTCAGGCGAAATCAGTTGCTGACCTTGCCATTCACCATGACTGGCCAGCATGGCATAGATTTTTGCCAGACTCTCTGCGGTAAAGACACCATTGGCGGAGGGAATAATCGCTTGTAGCCCCTGTTCACTAAAGAAACTAAATTTCTTCATGCCTTTGGGAATCATGGCATCCTGAAAATCCTGAGGATCCTGCCCGCTAAAGACCAAGGCTCGCTCCATCAGGTTCGGCTTTCTTGGTGTAGTTTTTTTCGCAGTTTGTGTTTGAGACTTAGTTGTTTTAGGCTTTAAAATAGGTAAGGCCACCCGAGCTAACTCATGCGTCGGTACGCTAAAATAAGCACCATTTAACTGTAGTGGCTGTACCAGATATTCCTGCATCAGTTCACCCAGTTTTTTACCAGTCGCTTTTTCCAGTACACCACCTACTTGCCAGCCAAAAGTCAGCGGTTGATAGGCTGCATCTGTTGCAACTCGAAAACGTGGTTCCGCTGCCGCAATCCGGTCCAGCATATGCGACCAGTCGACCATTTCAGTGGCATCATCAATGATATTACGGATATCAAACAGGCCACTTTGATGACTGAGCATATGTGCCAGAGTAATATTTTCTTTACCATTTTGTGCAAATTCAGACCAGTATTCTGCAACCGGTCGATCATAATCCAGATAACCTTGACTGACCAGAATATGCGCCAAAGTCGCCAGCACACCTTTACCTGTGGAATAACACAGCGACATGGTATCCGGTTGCCAGTTTTCAGTGACAGACTTTTTACCGGTATAAATATCGACGACCTTTTGTCCCTCAAAATATACCACCAGTGCGGCACCACCCTGTTCGGTACGTGCATCCTGCAAACGGCTAAACTGACGGGCAAGATCGCTAAAACGCTCATCGACATTACCCTGATAATTGTGCTGATCAGCAAACAGATAATCTTTAATTGGCTGCATCATTCTATCCATAGAATATTGATCCCTTAAAATGAAAAAGCCTAAATCGGGTTTAGGCTTTTGATTCAGATTTAAATCGCTTTGATATGACCGGTGACATGCGGTTTTTGATTCTTACTGTTTCGAATCAGGAAATCTGTATCATTCGCTGCCTGCGCGGTCAGGAACTCAACTTTAGATGGCAAATACATCGGCAACTTGAACCAGACATCAGCTTCATAAGCATCTGGCAATGACAGATTCGCCAGTGCTTTGGCTTTGCTCCACATACCATGTGCAATCGCCTGTTTAAAACCAAAAGCTTTCGCTGTGACTGCATGAATATGGATCAGGTTAAAGTCGCCTGAGGTCATGGCATAAAGACGACCAGTATTTTCCGAGATGTTCCATTCATTATTAAGTTCGTATTCTGGTGCTTGGCTTTCTGCAGGTTTGGCAGCAGCTTTGCTATTGGTCTTTTGACGTGACAGATAAGTCGTCAATGCTTCAACTACGACCTCGCCTCCAACTTTCACTGTGGTAATGAAATCAAACTGCACACCTTTATCATGTGGCTGCAATTCACCAAATTTGCATGATAGGGTCAAGGTTTCATTGACGCCGATTTTACGGTATTGCTTCACTTGGTTACGGATATGTACCAGACCCAAGATCGGAAACGGAAATGCTTCTGAAGTCATCATGTGCATTTGCAGACTTTGTGAAAGTACCGTCAGATAGATTGCTGGAATATAACCATTATTTTTAAAACCACAAACTTCGTTATAGGCTTTCAGATGTTTCTGATCGACCTTAAATGAATCCACCACATATTCAACTTGCGGTAGAACTTTTTCAGCTTTCGGCTTTTTAAAAATCAAGCCTTGAATCACTTTTGGATAGGCTAAATAAGGTTTTGGAAGTTGACTAAAATGGCGCGTATTCATACTGAACCTTTAAAATATTCTTTTCATTTATATATGAGTGGAGTTCTCTCTCCCTTTGGGAGAGAGTTAGAGAGAGGGCTAAAAAAAGGCCCCTAGTCTCCCTCTCCTAAATCCTCTCCCTGAGCTTTAATTAAACTGCAAGAAAGGACTTGATGCTTTAAGCCCCTAACAGACTTTGACCACATACACGTACGACGTTGCCATTTAAACCTGTTGATGCAGTAGCAGCAAACATTGCAATCGTTTCTGCAACATCGACAGGTAGACCGCCTTGACTCATCGAATTCATACGGCGGCCCGCTTCACGGATCGCAAATGGAATCGCAGCCGTCATTTGTGTTTCGATAAAGCCCGGTGCAACGGCATTAATGGTTATACCATTTTTTAATGTCGGTGCTGTGAATTTTACTAAACCAATCACACCGGCTTTAGAGGCTGCATAGTTGGTTTGACCCAGGTTACCTGCAATCCCTGAAATTGAGGATACACAGATAATACGGCCATTGGCATTTAGACCATTGTTGGAGATTAAATAATCATTCACACGTTCAATTGCCGACAGGTTGATATTAATCACCAGATCCCACAGCTCAGGCTTCATATTGGCCAAGGTCTTGTCACGGGTAATTCCGGCATTGTGCACAATGATGTCTAAGCCGCCATGCTCTGCTGCCGCTGCCTTGATCTTTTCACCTGCATCTGTAGCGGTAATATCAATGGCTAAAGTTGAACCGCCAATTTCACCGGCTACACGGTCGAGGTCCGCTTGCTGCTGTGGAACATCCAGACAGATGACATGTGCGCCATCACGTGCCAATACATGCGCAATCGCTTCACCAATACCACGGCTAGCACCGGTCACTACAGCAGTTTTTCCTGCTAATGGTTTAGTCCAGTCCACATCCACTTTTTCAGCAGGTGAAACACGAATCACCTGACCAGAAACATAGGCAGAACGTGGAGAAACTGCAAAACGTAAAGCAGACTCAAGGTTTGCTTCTGCACCAGCATCTACATAGATCAGGTTCGCTGCAATTCCCTTTTTAAACTCTTTACCAACAGATTTTACAAAACCTTCCAGTGCACGTTGAGCGATTGACTGACTGACTGATTTAGCAGTTTCAGGCGTAGTCCCTACAATCACGACACGGCCAGAACTTTGGATTTGACGCGCAATCGGGTTAAAGAAATCATAAAGTGATTTTAACTGTTCTGAATTTTCGATCCCTGAAGCATCAAAAATAACGACCTTGAATTTTGATTCTTTATCGCCCGGGTTAAATGCACCCAGATTCAGCCCAGATGCTGCAGCCGCCTGTTGCAACTCAGCATTATTACCTGCATAGCTGTTGGCATGAATATTTGCCAGAACCTGAGCAATAGCACCCGTCAATGGACTTGCTGGTGCTGCGCCCAATAATACTGCGCCTTTTACCACCGGCGTAGCAGACTCAAAACGGTCTAAAGAAGTTGGGGATGGCAAACCCAAATTTTTAATGACAAATTTACCAATAGGAGATTTTGCAAAAGTTTGGTACTGATCAGTCATGTTTATTATCTCTCATACAAATTAATTTTTGGTTGATCTAAAGTTACCCTTAAACTTCAATATGATGCCAGACACATATATTTCAATAGATCCGCCAGATTCCGCCCAATCATACTTGAGATAATAAGCAGATGACTTGACCTGAGCGCAGTCTGTAATGTCATTGTAGTCAATACAGCCTATCCTCTTCTATGCTAATGTAAGCGCCAAGAAGACGATCTATTTGCCTGGTAAAGCCTTATGAGCAAAACAACTCAAGAAAATCCAGCAGTCGAGAACTCTGCGACAGAAACTGTGTCAAAACCATCAACGCGCATCAAGCGTAGCACTAAAAATACTGACACAGCCACTGGGACAGAAAAAAGTCCGACTAAAACCTCGCGTACACGGAGCACACCTGCCCGTGCCAAAAATACGACCTCATCTGAAAAAGATTTAATCTCTACAACACAGACTTCTGTTCTACAGGAACCAAACATGAGCCAAAATACAGTTCGCCGCGTTGCGATTATCGGTGGTAACCGCATTCCATTTGCACGTTCTAATGGTGCTTACTTTACGGCATCCAATACTGACATGTTTACAGCAACCCTGAACGGCCTAGTTGAACGCTTTAATCTGCAAGGTCAACGCTTAGGTGAAGTGGTTGCGGGTGCAGTACTGAAACACAGCCGTGACTTCAATATGACCCGTGAATGTGTACTAAATACTGCCCTTGCACCTGAAACGCCTGCTTATGACATCCAGCAGGCATGTGGTACTGGTTTGCAAGCGGCATTTCTTGTTGCCAACAAGATTGCTTTAGGTCAAATCGAAGTAGGCATTGCAGGTGGTGTAGATACGACTTCTGATGCACCGATTGCTTTTGGTGACGGTTTACGTAAAGCATTACTTGAGCTAAACATTGCGAAAACTGCAAAAGACCGTCTGAAAGCACTGACCAAAATCAATGTGAAAGACCTTATGGATGCACCAAAAAATGGTGAGCCGCGTACAGGTCTGTCTATGGGTGATCATCAGGCGATTACTACACTGGAATGGGGAATTTCCCGTGAAGCACAGGATGAACTTGCTGCATCTTCACACCAGAAAATGGCTGCAGCGTATGAAGAAGGTTTCTTTGATGACCTGATCACACCATTCTTGGGTCTTCAACGTGACAATAACCTGCGTGCGGACTCAAGTGTTGAAAAACTGGCGAAATTAAAGCCGGCCTTTGGTAAGGGCGATGCCCGTACCATGACTGCGGGTAACTCTACGCCGCTAACAGATGGTGCTTCTTGCGTGCTCTTGGCTTCTGAAGAATGGGCGAAGGCAAATGGTCATGAAGTATTGGCTTACCTGACTTTCCAGGAAACTGCCGCAGTTGATTTTGTCGAGAAAAAAGAAGGCCTGTTGATGGCGCCTGCTTATGCCGTGCCGCGTATGCTGGAACGTGCAGGTCTGAAACTGCAAGACTTCGACTATTATGAAATTCATGAAGCTTTTGCATCTCAAGTATTGTCTACGCTGAAAGCTTGGGAAGATCCGAAATTCTGTAAAGAGCGTTTAGGTCTGGATGCACCATTAGGTTCAATTGACCGTGCAAAATTGAACGTAAAAGGCTCTTCACTTGCTGCCGGTCACCCGTTTGCAGCAACTGGCGGTCGTATCATTGCGACAGCAGCAAAACTGATTAACCAGAAAGGTTCAGGTCGCGTACTGGTATCGATCTGTGCAGCCGGTGGTCAAGGTGTAACGGCGATTATTGAAAAATAATCTGTTGACCGATCCAATTAAAAAGCCCCTCAAATGAGGGGCTTTTTTTATGTTTTAGGGATTTGGCATCGGGTTATTTTTAAAATATTCATCCACTTTGTTCCACGGTGCAGTCGATGCCACACCTTTCACCATATTCTGGTTCACACCCTGACAAAGCGCACTGTCGGGTGTTAGGTGGAAAGCATTCACATTTGGGTCCATATAAGGAATTGAGCCTGGACGGCGCTGGAAATAGAAGTTTAACCAATCGACCATAGCTTCAAAGCCATAATTCGACATGGCCCATGCACTGTTATGTCCGCCCCAATGATGACCAAATTCATGTGCAATAATTCGATAACCAGATAATCTGTAATGGCCATAGAACAACCAGGTATCCACTCCCAAGACTGCTCCACCTCCTAAACCACCACCCATATTAGTAATACCTAGGTTAATTTCATTGCAGTTAAGAATTTCCCGATAGATCCGGACATAATCTTCTGGCTGAAAGAAACCATTCGGCCCTTCTACCTGACCAGCATTGCCCAAAAAATCGTGTCCCATGACCGCTTTATGGTTAAACCATAAGGTTTCAAATTCTGGAGTACTGAGCATATAGGCCAGATTAGTCATCATCATGCCCCATTCACGGGCATAGACCGGCGTAATACGACACCATTTGTTCGGTTCATCATAGGTACCGAAATAAATTTTCCATTTGGCTTTAATCTGGTTCAGCTTTTTAACGTGCTCATCAGTCTCAGAGCTAATTTTCAGATCAAAAACATTGCTTGGATTTTGCGTGGTCTGACTCAGACCTGCCAGCTGGATCGAGCCTGTGCCATCAAGCAACGGGAAACGGGATTGATCGGTTAACTTGAGATCAAAATTTGCCTTCGAAAATGGCGTCAACTGATCCAGCTTAGCCAGAATCACCCAGTCTTCTGAGTTTTTAATCTTGGCACGAATCTGTAAATCACGTACAGGCACAGCACTGTAACTTTGCACATGCAGGTGGTTGCCATTTAGAGTTGCCGATAAAATCTGGTTCATATAAACATGACGCTGGCTGCTATTAGTCAAGATTTCCCATGATTCACCATCCTGCAAAACACGGTTTCTCTCGCGTGCCTGAGATTCGGTCAATATCACAGGTGGACTAAGTTGAGTCGATTTATTCTGGTGCAGGGTCAGCATTGGCAGAATATAAATTTTCTGATTGGCCATGTGTAATAGATTCTGACCATAAATATAAAGATCGCTGGCTTTAGCTATTCGGCTGCTCTGGTTTTGCCCTTTTAAAATATAGTCTCGGAAGGTATCCACACTTTTATTGGGTAAGATAGACTCCAAGTTAAAGGATTTTTCCTTGTAACTTTCTACAGTGCCATCATTCCGTGACACATAGACCAGGCCATCGTTATGGCGATGCATGACTGCCGACAAATTGGTTTCTGTTAAAATGGGTGCAATATTATTTCCATTTTCCTGAATCTGATTGATATCGTGGACATAGGTCATACCATCAGGCAGGCTGGTATACAGATAGTCGCCCATGACCTCCATACGTGCGTTACAGTTGCGTGCACAGCCCGGCAAGCTGAGCCGTGCAAATTTTCGGGCCTTTAAATGATTTTGCGCTGTCACATCACTTTGACGCCAGACATTGATCCGGCCTTCAATATCAGGCACATACACGTAACGGTCATCGGCAGTCACCGCATTGCTATGTACCAGCGCATAATTAAGCGCATCGCCCCACCATACACCTGTACCGAGTGCCATAATGAAGCTCGGCTGTTCATCACTAATATCTAGAATATCAATTCGGTTTGAGCCATAGTTGGCCACATATAAACCCCCTGCATGAATTTCCAGATCATTCAGACTGTCCCATTTTTTGGCCAGACCCGAAATTTTCATAGGATCAATCGCACTGAGTGCACGTTTTTGTTTTAAGTCATAACGTAAAATATTCGATTCGGCCTGACTATTGGCAATATAAAGGACATCGCCATTTACCACCATGGCGGTGGGATTCCAGGTTTTCAGACCAAAATTTCCTGCTGTTAATTCTGAACCCACATCCAGAACCTTAAATTCCGCAATTTTGCTCAGTTGCTCACCCGAACCTGGTGAAATTACGAGATCCGGAAGCGTCTGCTGTGACGTACTGCTATCACCTCCTCCCCCCCCCACAACCAGACATCAGCAACACGATGGACACTGATAAGATCGCGCGTCTAAATAGCATTGAATTCCCCAATAAATTTAAAAATTAAAATAAAAAATCAAAGTCTTATAGCTTAATTTTCAGCTAGGTTCGAGCATAAAAAATGAGGACTTGATCAAGTCCTCATCGCTGAATATTTCACCTTTCGCATTCTGAAAAGGGAGTCTGAACTGTGTGGTATTTTTTATGGCTTATTTGATGATGAGATTTTACGATAATCCGGCTCTTGCCCCAGTCTGGCTTCTAGATGATCATAAATCCACTGGAAAATAAAGGTATACACCAAGATACAAAGGGTCAAAGCCAAATCCAGCAGAAAGGCCTGAGCCAGACTCATGTGCAAGGCATAAGCCACCATCGGAATGGTCGCCAGCATCAAACCGCCTTCAAAGCCAATTGCATGGGCAATCCGCACTTTAATGGTTCTTTTCAAACGATGTTTTGCTTCAAATTTTTCAAAATAATGATTAAACAGCATGTTCCAGAGTACTGAAGTCACGGCCATAGCAATCCCGAGTGCACCGGTGACCTCAAGCGGCATATGCATCAATGTACTTAGCAGGACAGCGATCACGACCAGTAAAATGCCTTCATATAAAGCTGCATGAATCAACCTTCTTTTGGAAATTAACATATCAAATCAGCTCAATTCATTACATGATGCAAGAATTTTATTTCTTTAAATCTGACTATCCGAGTTAGAATCTATCAGTAAAAATGAAAGATAAAATTATGAATGTTAATCAGGAACAGCTGCTGATGTTTAAAACTGTGATGGAAACCGGTTCTTTCTCTGCAGCTGCCCGTCAACTGGGTAAAGTACCTTCCGCAGTCAGCATGGCCATTGCCAATCTGGAAATTGATTTAAATCTGGAACTGTTTCAGCGTATAGGTCGTGAACCGAAACCGACCGCACAGGCGCAAGTATTGTATGAAAAAACCCAGCAACTTCTGGTCGAAATGAATCAGTGGAAACAGCATGCTCAAGCCTTAAGTTCAGGCTTGGAATCTGAACTGAATATCGTAGTGGTCTCAGAATTGCTGCATACGCGCTGGACCGATTATATTGTGTTGCTAGAACAGGAATTTCCTGCACTGCAAGTCAATGTATTCAGTGCACCTCAGGAAGATGCACATCGTATGCTGTTTGAAGGTTCAGCGCAGCTAGCCTTGATGTTTGAACGCGAACAACTGGAAACACGGGAACAGTTTGTGGAATTGAAACGTGAGGTACTGGTGGCTGTAGTCGCCAAACAGCATCCCCTAAGTCAGTTCGATCAAGTCAGTTATGAACAGATTTTGCAAAATAGGCAGATTGTGGTGGCCAGTCGGGATCGCACCATCAAGCCGGAACTACTCTTTTCACGAAATTACTGGCGCACCGACAACCATCACTCGGCTTGCAGCATGATTCAGCAAGGACTGGGCTGGGGGGTTCTGCCACTCGAAATGCTGAATGAGCAGCCACATTTGCAAGATCAGTTACAGGTTCTCAACCTGCTCGATTTCACCCCAAAGTTTGAATATTTTGTTGATCTGGTCTGGAGCAGAGAAACCCGATTAGGCACAGCTGCTCATTTTTTGATTAATCACTTGCGCAAACAACGTAAAACCGGGCATTAATCACAGAAATTCAACGACAGTCTACTTGGTAAACCGGCCATTTATGATATATAAGAAAGCATAAGCAATAACCATAGAACTAGATCGTAATGACATTAACTGCATTAAACCAATTAAAAAACTTGACGACCATTGTGGCAGACAGCAGTGATTTGAGTGCCATTGAAAAATTTCGTCCGCTTGATGCAACCACCAATCCATCGCTGATTACTGCAGCAGCGAAACAACCTGAAAATCAGGCCTTGATTGAAGCTGCTTTTCAGCAAGCCCAGCAAGAAGGCTATACAGATGACGCCCTGATTGAACGTACGATTGATATTTTGACGGTCAAATTCGGTGTAGAAATCTTAAAACTCATTGAAGGCCGTGTTTCAACAGAAGTCGATGCTTCCCTGTCTTTTAATACTGAAGCCACGATTGCCAAAGCCAAAGAGTTGCTGGCACTTTATGCGCAATATGGAATTGATTCAGACCGCATCCTGATCAAGATCGCGTCTACCTGGGAAGGCATTCAAGCAGCAAAAGCACTGGAAGAACAAGGCATTCATACCAATCTGACTTTATTATTTGGTCAACATCAGGCCCATGCCTGTGCTGATGCCAAAGTAACATTAATCTCGCCTTTTGTCGGCCGTATTCTGGACTGGTACAAAAAAGCTGAAGGCGTTGAGTCTTACCCGATTGAAAAAGATCCGGGTGTACTTTCGGTTAAGCGTATTTATGAATTTTATAAAGCGCATGGTATTCAGACTGAAATCATGGGTGCCAGCTTCCGCAGTATTGATCAGGTTCTAGGCTTGAGCGGCTGTGACCTGCTCACGGTAGCACCAAACCTGCTGGCCGAACTGGAAAATGATCAGCGTGAAGTGCAGGCCCAACTCTCAGCCAAAGATATTAAAGTTCAAGGTGAACTCAGCCCAATCAGCCCTGCCGATTTTGAAGCACAACTGAAACAGGATCCGATGGCCAGTGAATTATTGCAAGGCGGCATTGACGGTTTCATTAAAGCCCGTGAGCAACTGGCTGCTTTATTACGTGAAACTTTCCTGAGTACCACTGAGATTTAAAGAAAATTTAGCAAATTTCTCCAAGCCGATGTTGCTATAATGCCGCATCGGCTTTTTTGTTCATGCGAGTTTTTCGTGTTTGGTATCACAGATCTAACGACCTTTATCATTGGAACCACGTTGATTGTGTTACTGCCCGGGCCGAATTCCCTGTATGTCATGTCGATTGCTTCGCGCTTTGGGATTAAGACGGGATATATGGGTGCCTTGGGGGTTTATACGGGCGATCTGATCCTGATTATATGTACAGCATTGGGAGCAGCTTCTTTACTGCATGCCTTTCCGGTACTGTTTATTGCACTGAAAGTTATTGGAGCGATCTATCTCAGTTACTTGGGTATCAAGCTAATCATTGCGGCCTACCAGACTTTCTTTCCGGAAAAGTCATCACAACGCGTCCAGATTAAAAAGACGACTCCAGATACGGTAGAATCTGTTCAGCCCTTTCGTACAGCGCTCACAATCAGTATTTTAAATCCCAAAGCGATTCTGTTTTATCTGTCTTTTTTTGTGCAGTTTGTCGATCCTGCCTATCCTTATCCAGCCCTGACATTCACGCTTCTGGCTGTAATCTTGCAATTGATCAGTATGACCTATCTGTCGATCCTGATTTTTTCTGGTGTAAAACTGGCCTCCTATTTCAATCAGAACTATAAAGTGACTGCCAGCTGTGTCGCGGCGGTTGGGATCCTGTTTTGCAGTTTTGGCCTTAAACTGGCGACTTCAACTTTCTAGCAATGACCGGCTTCAAGCCAGCAGACCTCTGGATAAAATTGTTAAAAACATTGTGTTGATACGTGAAAAGCGTATGATTTAAACGCATTTAAAAATAGTGTCATGGACGATGCCAAAACTTTTACAAGATCTCTCCTTTCCCGCCATTATGGCCGGTTTTATTACCTGCATGATTGGTATCAGTGTTTCTGCCGTACTGGTTATTGAAGCTGCGCAAAGCCTGGGTGCCAATCAGGCACAGATCAGTTCCTGGTTGTGGGCACTGGGTATCGGCATTGGAGTTTCCGGGTTTCTGCTTTCCTGGAAATATCGCTATCCGATTTCAACCGCCTGGTCGACTGCCGGTCTGGCGCTGGTCATTGCTTCTGCCGGTCACTATAGTCTGGGGGAAGCAATTGGCGCTTTTCTGATTTCTGGCATTCTGATCGCTTGTCTAGGATTTTTTGGAATTTTCGAGCGAATTTTCCAGTTTATTCCACAAAGTTTGACCAGTGCCATGCTGGCAGGTGTCTTGCTGAAATTTGGTATCTCTGTGTTTGGTAGTTTGCAACAGTCATGGGAATTTGTGCTTTGTGTACTGGCGATTTATCTGGTTTCCAAAAAACTGAGTACGCGGTATAGCATCGTGATTACCGTGTTAATGGCTATTGCCCTTTGTCCGTTCTTTAGTAATTTTACTATTCCACAGCTGAACTGGAGTATTGCCCAGCCGGTATGGATTACACCTGAATTTAGTTTGCAGGCTGTTTTAGGATTAGCCTTACCGTTAATGGTGATTAATCTGGCATCGCAATACCTGCCTGGCTTGGCCGTCATCAAAAGTTATGGTTATCCCCCGAAAGTAAATTCTATTCTAGGCTGGACGGGTATTACACAGACGATGTTGGCACCATTTGGCTGTTTTAGTGTCAATCTTGCCGCAATCAGTGCGGCGGTCAGCCTGGATGTCCAAGCACATCCTGATCCGGCCAAACGTTATATTGCCGGTATGAGCTGCGGCCTGTTTTATATCCTGATGGGTTTTTTTGCTGCGACCTTGACCAGTGTACTAATGGCTTTTCCGGGGATTCTGATTACAGTATTGGCAGGCATTGCCCTGTTTGGCACCATTGGCCACAATATCGCGCTGGCTTTTCAGGACAGTCATGACCGTGAAGCAGCACTGATGACATTCCTGTTTAGCGCCTCTAATATCCAGTTTTTTGGTATTGGCTCCGCTTTTTGGGGACTGCTACTTGGTCTGATAGTTTATTTAATGTTTAAGCTTAAACCGCAAGTGGCATAAGCTTATTGTAGAAATGAGGCAGCTACCTTGTCTGCCTTTTTAATGCCCTGCAGTCTGGGAAAACAGGTTAATCACCACCACACCGGAAATGATCAGTGCAATCCCGATAAAAGCGGGCAAATCTAGCGCCTGCTTAAAGATCACATAGCCTGCGATTGCCGTAAGAACGATGCCTACTCCCGCCCAGATTGCATATGCAATGCCTAAGGGGATTACTTTAATCACCTGAGACAGCAAATAAAACGCAATACAGAATAAAACGACTACTGCCAGAGATGGCCATAATCGGGGAAAGCCTTCAGACTTCACCAGAAATGTTGATCCAGTCACTTCGGCAATAATAGCCAATGCCAACAATAAATATGCCCATGACACAGGATTCATTTTTTAAACTCCAAACTATTTTTCAATGATTGCTGTCGGGACGATCTGACACGATCAATCTTGAGAGATTCATTTTGCACAGTTTTCTCTTCACGGGGAAAGCTGATGTAAAAAATCCAAGGTTTTGACAAAAGTTTGCTGACTTTCCTTTTTGCCCATAAAAAACTGATATTCATGAATAAGCCAAGCCTTAGACTCTGGATAAAATATTTCAGTCACAGGAATCTGCTGTTCCTTCAAAGCTTTTACAAATGGTAGCGACTGAGTATCGGTCAGAAAATCCTTGTTCCCGCCACTGATGAACACTGGCGGATAAGACGGCGTAATATACTGGATTGGAGAAATCTGCTTTAAAAACGCGGCATCATGTTTACGCTCGCCGGTATAAGCCTGAATCAGGTTAAAGACACCCCATTCAATAATTTTCATTTCTTCAGGTGCTGTGCTGGCAAATGCTTCCAAGTCATAAATTCCACAATGCAAGATTAAACCTTTAAGCTGCGCAGGTTGCAGATGAGGCTGAATACCGGATTGGTTGGAAAATACAGGATTAGTCAAAAGAGCGGCGTAATGGCTGGCCATATTCGCCCCGGCAGAATCTCCGGCCAGATATAGGTTCTGGGCATCGATTTGATAGGTTTCTGCATAGGTATCGAGAAATTCAAGTGCCTGATTGATCTGGTGTAACTGGCTTGGATAGGTCGCTTGTGGCGCAAACTGATATTGCACGGATACCACATTATAGCCCTGTGCCGCCAGCAGCTTGAAATAACCCCGTGCATGTTCTTTAGAACCTGAAATCCAGCCGCCGCCATGAATCCAGACAATAGTCGGTCGCGGGCCAATACTGGCAATATTCTGCGGCTGATACAGATCCAGAGATAATTTCTGCTGCGGCGCATAGGTAATATTTTGCTGGACGATAACCGCACCAGGCGCATAACGATCCATCACTTTTTGCTGCAAGCCTGTGGTCAGGTTAAAAGCACCGGCAATGACTTTACTGTTCTGTGCGGTCTGACAGCCGGAAAGAATAACTGAACTTATGAGCAAAAGATGAATGGCAAAAAACCTCAAAACAGTCCCCTATACATGATCTAAAAACAGGCTACGGCAGTTTAAACTATCCTGCTGCAAACAAGGACTATTCATCCTCTTATTTTTGATCACTAAAACTGCAATTCCGAGTTTTTTACTCTGTTTTTTTCATCACTTTTACATGAAAAATATTTGTAATTTAATGAGTTTTTTCAATTTTACCGCTTTTTTGCAATTGCACCCGCCACAGCACTGTGCTATCAATAAACCAAGCCTAAAAATCAGACAACCTGCGGAGAAAAGCCATGGCCTATCAACATATTTTAGTCCCAGTGGACGGTTCAGAAATTTCCTTTTCTGCAGTACGACATGCTGCCAAAATTGCCAAGGCATTTGGTAGTCACCTTTCCCTGATCAGCCTGATCGCAGAAGATCCTTTTACCGAGGCTGATTTCTATTACAGCTCCTCTATCATGAAGGAATATTTTATCGAGGCACATGCCAATGCCAAAAAGGCCTTGAAAGAAGCCACTGCCATCGCAGCCGGTGAAGGTATTGAAGCGCAATCCCGCATTGTCACAGGTTTAGTCAATGCAGAACATATTGCTGAAACCGCGGGTGAGGTGAAAGCCGACCTGATCGTCATGGGTTCTCATGGCCGTAAAGGCTTCCAGAAAATGATTCTGGGCAGCTTTGCACAGGATGTATTGGGTGCGAGTGAAATTCCCGTACTAATCGTTAAAAAATAATCCTGATGCTGCGCATCTTCAAGATGCGCAGTACTTTCTACTTTACCTTTGAAAGTCTAGCAAAACATGCTGTGGAGATTTAGTCGCTCAAACCATACTCCCCTTTACTGCAATAATAAATATGAGGAAGCCCCATGAATAACTATGATCATCTTCTCGTAGCACTCGATGAGTCCTCGATTTCCTATGCTGCCGCAGATCACGCCCTGGAACTGGCCAAAGTATTTCATAGCCATGTCACTTTACTCAGTGTGATTGCGGTAGATCCCTTTAAGGGCGTAGATTTTTACAAAGTTGCTCCAGCAGTCACAGATTACTTTATGCATGCAGAACAAAATGCACTGGATCGTTTAAATGAACTGAAACTGAACTTTGTTCGTGATGGCATCCAGGTGACGACAAAAATCCTGCATGGCATGGCACCGTCAGAAGGCATTATGCAGGCTGCAAATGAATCCCCGACCGATATGATCATTATGGGTTCACATGGTCGTAAAGGTCTGCAAAAACTTATGCTGGGCAGTGTCGCTCAAAATGTTCTGGCACTTTCCTCTATTCCAGTCCTCATCGTCAGACAATAAGATGCTTGATCAAAGCCTGTATGATGCAGGCTTTTAGCGAAGTTTTTGATTTAACTCACTTAAGAAAATTTCAGCATCAAGCTGGCTTTGAAATACTTTTTTGTATTCTCCGACCTGCTGAATGGAATGCGGCGTATATTGAATGGAGATTTCAAGTAAGCCATTTTCAGGATTCTTGCTGACATGTACGGCAATAATATGCTGGCTATTTAAATAAAAACCATCTTCAATTTTCACTAACATATCTTGGACAACCTCTAGTAAGCGAATCTGTAGATCCCTTTACCTAGCTTACAGCTTAATAAACAAATACTCTTTTCCGTATAATCATACTGTAACACCCTTTAGTACTTACCTAAGCCTTTAGAGAAATTCAACTGTATTTAAAGCCAGCGTTTGAAATAAACAGGAAATAAAAAACCGGATCAGGTCGATCCGGTTTTTTATGAATATTGATGTTATACGCTGAGCATACTATTGAGTGTCTCAGACACATTTTTAGATTTAACCAGTGGCTTTAAGGTTTCAAGCTGTGCTTTCACTTCACTGCGTTGCGGTTCTGCCAAGGTATACCAGCGTGACAATACCTGTAGCAAACGTGAGCCTACAATCGGATTTTTCTCGTCCAGATATTTTGCCAGTCCAATAAAATGCTGCACGCCAAAGCTCCAGGTATTGACCGGATTAGCATTCAGCCCCCCGCTCACTGCACGGATACGGTTAGGCACAGCCAGATCATAATCCGGATGCTGGGTCAGATACGCAATCGTTGCATCCGTTGCTTTTGGATGTGCTGCCTGAACCATAAACCATTGGTCTAAAGACAAGGCTTCATCTTCAAAGCGGCTATAGAAATCTGCCAAAGCTTCTTCTGCTTGTGGTGCATCATTCCAGACCAAGACTTTCAGCGCACCCAAACGTTCAGACATATTGCCTGTGTGATATTGCTCATGGGCTAAATCAAAGGCAAATGCATCTCCCTGACGAGCCATCATCGTCAGCATGATGTTTCTTAAGGCGCGCACGCCCATTGCTTGCGAGAATTCAGATTGCAGATCAGGATCCAGATTAAGATAAGTTTCTTTCGCTGTTTCTCCAAAAGCACGTGCCAAGGTATGCAGCAAAGCCTCACGCTTTTCCTGAATCATGACCGGATTATAATCCTGATCAATACGGCTACCTAAATAACCTTCCGACGGTACATCAAACAGACGTGATGCCAACAGCGGATCTTTCTCAATCACATCCGGCAAGGTATTGAGCATAGCCTCGATATAAATTTCTGCAGGCTGGTCATCCAGCAAGATACGCTCGAGTAAGGTCTGAGTTGCTTGCCACTGGTTAAAACCATTGGTCTCGTATTGCAACAGGAAAGCCAGTTCTTTTTCTGAATAGTCAAAGTCCAGATTCACTGGTGCAGAGAAATTACGCAGCAAGGACACCACCGGTTTTGCTGTCACACCGCTAAATTCAATCGTGGCTTCATCCTGATCAAACAGATACACACCATCTTTGACGCCATTTTCAAAGAGTGCCTCAGAGTTCAGCGTTAGCTGCTCACCGGTTTCAGCATCAAACAATGCCAAAGCCACTGGAATGGGTACGGCTTTCAGATTTGGATATTTAGCATGGGTTTTCAGGCTTTGCTTAAAGCTGAGGCGATAGATTTGTGTCTCTACATCATATTCAGCTTTTGCTTGAAGTTTAGGTGTACCCGGCTGATTGTACCAGGTCAGGAAGTTTGAAAGATCCACACCTGAACCTGCTGTCAGTGCAGCCACCCAATCCTCAACTGTTACTGCTTGACCATCATGACGGCGGAAATATTCATCTGTACCCTGGCGGAATTTTTCCTTACCGAGCAAGGTCGCCATCATGCGGTTAATTTCAGCCCCTTTTTCATAAACAGTGGCAGTATAGAAGTTGTTAATTTCTACAAAATGATCTGGACGCGGCGGATGTGATAGCGGCCCTGAATCTTCCGGGAACTGATGTGCTTTCAGAACTGCTACATCATCAATACGCTGTACCGCAGCCGATTGTAAATCTTCCGAGAAAGACTGGTCACGGAATACAGTCAAGCCTTCTTTCAAACATAACTGGAACCAGTCACGACAGGTAATCCGGTTACCAGTCCAGTTATGGAAATATTCATGTGCAATGACTGACTGCACTCGCATGATTGCGGCATCAGTGGTGTACTCTTCATCGGCCAGCACGCATGAAGTATTGAAGATATTCAGACCTTTATTTTCCATGGCACCCATGTTGAATGCACTGGTCGCCACAATCATGTAGTTATCCAGATCATAAGGCAGACCATAATGCTCTTCATCCCAGCGCATGGAATGTTTGAGCGCTTCCATGGCAATCTTACATTTTGGAATATCTTTTTCTTCTGCGTAGATTTCCAGAGCCACATTGCGGCCTTCTGACGTGACATAAGAATCTTTCATCACTGCCAAATCACCAATGACACAGGCGAACAAATAGCTCGGTTTCTTGGTTGGATCCTGCCACACGGCATAGTGACGCTTTTCATCTACTTCACCGGTTTCCAGCAGGTTACCATTCGCGAGCAAGACCGGATATTTCTTGTCTGCCTCTACACGCGTTGTAAAGACCGACAACACATCAGGACGGTCTGGATAGAAAGTAATTTTACGGAACCCTTCTGGTTCATTTTGGGTCACAAACAGATCTGAACTGGCCTGATATAAACCTTCCAGCATAGTATTACTTTCAGGATGAATTTTAACCACGATTTCAAGCGACACTTGATCAGGCACATTGGCAATCACCAGTTGTTCAGCATCAAGATGGTAGTCTCTGTCATTCAGGGGTTGACCATTTAACCGGATCGATTGCAGTTCCAGATCGCGGCCAAGCAGAACCAGATCGCCAGCAGTCTGACGCTGCATCTCCAGCTTGCTGCTGACCAGACTGTGGTCACTGTAGACTTGAATATTCAGGTCTACAGAATCGACGACAAAGGAAGGTTTTTGATAGTCTTTTAAATAAATGGTTTGATCCGCTTCGATCACCGGGTTTGCCGCAATATTCATGTCCTGTCCTAATCTTTTATCGTGTTCGACATTGTTCATGTCAAAATCATACGCCAAGTTTGAAACGCTGTCTGTGCATTTGTATTGTCAGATCTAATATGAGCATTTCATGCACCACTTTCAATGCATTCTGCCTAAATGGACAGCACTCGGCTCTACATAAGAAATATCTGTGCCATAAAAATAGTCAGGATTATAATTTCTTACATTTTCATAAATAACTGATTTAGAAATATATAATTTTATTTGCAGAGTACCCCATAAATGAAGATTAAAAAATGAGCATACTTCTTGCTACAGTTAAACTGTGTTTTTCCACACTTCCAATGAAAAAATAATGATAATGATGAGGTGAGCCATGTATTTAAAACAGCATGTTGTACGGATCGAAAATATCAAAACTCTGCAGACCCTAGATCAGGCCAATATTGACCATAAAGTGATTGCACTGTTGATGAGCTGTGAAGGTATTCCGCTTCAGGCTCATGAAGTGACTGCCATTCTCAACACCTACGATGCACTGGGTACCAAAAAAGTTCCCTCTAAAAAGGTTCAGGCCTTAATTCATGCCAAACATCGCGGCGAGGAGGACGACACATTACCCTGCCCGGTTTAAAAAGTGTCATTTCATGTTTTTAAAATCAGAGCTACTTCGGTAGCTCTTCTCCTGTTTGGGTGACTATTTTTGATTTAGAAAAATTGTACCAGTCCACTACGTTTGCATCTCATCAGCCGTGTATAATCAAATGCCCGTCCATTCTAGAGTTGCTCGCGACCATGGTATTCAGTGTTCTGCAAAAACAGCTTGATGAAAGTACCCACTGTCCGCTGTGTAAGGCATCGATGTATTGGATTGAGGCAGAGCAATATGATCAGGAACTGAGCTATCACGAATGCAGCCATTGTCAGCATCAGCTGTATTCCGATCAAAAGCACAATTGTTATTGCGACCACTGTCTGGCGCAGCGTAAACGCATGCTCAAGGAAGTCCGTTTACAGGAAAACCGTCAATATCATAAAAAACAGGATCGACCGGTTCTTGAGCTGAATCAGCTCAGTTTTATCAATAAACTGTTTTTACTCGCGATTCTGGATGAACAGGTTCAGGAATATAGCCAGCACCGCGAATATATTGACTGGCATCAAATTCGATATTATTCCATCAGTCCCAACTATCTGTTTCAGCATGGTCTGGTGAAAAGCCTGATCCGGGATCAGGTTCTGATTCCCAAAGATCTCCAGCAGGAAAATCAGCATTATTATATTAATGTGCGACTGGATGGCTATTCTGAACCGACCCTGTTCAGCATTACCCAGCAGCTGCGCAATTGGTTTTATCAGAACCTGAGCCAAGGTGTGCCCTTTAAAAGTGCAGATGAAGTCAAAGATGCACTCTATTGCCTGCTGTATGAAGAAATCATTCAGTTTGCTCAATTCTATTGCCGTAGCTGGAATGTGCAGATTTCCGGAAATCAGAGCTTTCAGACCTTTTGCTATCGTCTTTTGGATGTACTGGCTGTAGGCCAGATTTATTATCTGGTACAAACGGGACTTGAATATCTGTACAAACAAAAAGCCCTCAAGCCTCGCAATGAAAACTTTATTAATACCAATCTGCTGAAAAAAACCTTGCAGCAGTACCGCGAACGTTCAGTTACAGAAAAATGGGAAACCTCTACTTTGCCTCGACCACCTCAACTGGCATTTAGCAAGATGAGCGAAATCTTGTTTTACCGTTTTCTGGGCTATGATGAAAATATCTTCTTTCAGCCGGTGTGGCGTTCGTGGCATAAGATCGAACCTCGCCTGAAATTTTATTCCCAAAAACGTTGTATGCACTGCGGCTCACAGGAACTGTCGGTGGATTATGATGCCAGTGATTATGTCAGCCTGTTCTGTCGTAGCTGCAAGCATCAAGACCACTATTTTACCCGCTGACCGAATACAACGAATATTTCTCTTCTTCTAAATAACCATTATGACGACTTCTACGCAAGCACTACAGCAAACGCTTCTGGATCAGATCTGTGAGGCCTGGTTGAAACTTCAGCAACAGCAGCCCCTGGTACATATAATGACCAATACGGTGGCCAGTAACTATGTCGCCAATATTGTACTGGCTGCACATGCATCTCCGGCTATGATCGACAATCCGTTTGAAGCTGAAAGTTTTGCCAAGATTGCTGCAGCGATCAGTCTGAATCTGGGTACACCAACCACCGAGCAAGTTCAGGCGATGCAGATTGCTGCGAAAACTGCCCATCAATTGCAAAAACCGTGGGTGCTTGATCCGGTCGGTTATGGAACAGTTCTGCACTGGCGTTCTGGCATCGTAGATCAGTTGATACATTCCCAGCCTACGATTTTACGAGGCAATGCTTCTGAAATTGGTACTTTGGCTGGCAAGCAGATCGAGTCCAAGGGTGTAGACAGCACAGTAGACAGTGGGGATGTTTATTTACAGGCGCGAAGTTTGCTGGATCATTGTGAATGTATCGCAATCTCCGGTGAATCTGATTACATTATTTCGAAAGACTATCCTGTGATACAGGTGTCAGGCGGTTCTGCTTTACAGCCCCGAATCACGGCGATGGGATGTGCACTCGGTGCACTGATCGCTGCCTATAGTGCAGTAACGTCTCCAGCCCTTGCTGCATTAACGGCACATGTACATTTTGCAATTGCCGGTCAATTGGCATTTGAACGCGCACAACAGTTAGGCAGTTTTAATGTCGCCTTTCTGGATGAAATCCACCAACTCAATACTGAAACAATCCGAAAATACGCCAACTTTAAAATTCTGCCAGAATCCATTTAGTTTACTGGTCGCTTCACAGGGTGTTTATTCTCTTGAATAGATAAACGCCCCTATTTAGATTGATCCTGCTCATTTGCTCTATTGACCTCATTAGAAATGTTTTGTCTAGCTCTTTCGGAGATCATTTTTGAGTAGTTTTATTCTGAACTGAGTAGGCTTCATGCAACTTATCTAGTGATTTCCACACAAACGGTTTCCATTTTACTTAAGATCTGTTTGCATCATGCAAATCTAGTTCATGTGAATTGTAGTTCAATTTTTTGTCAGTATTTAAATATGACTTTTAAGTTTTGATTAACAGGTTACATGAATCAATATTTGATGCTTGATCATGCTTATTTTCGATTGCTGACTTGACTTTTTCGGCTTCAAAATCTCACTGCAATATCCGGATATTCAGCTCAATCGGGAACATGACTAATAGTATGAATAAACTGATAAAAATCAGTTTAAACGAAGGCTCATATTATTTTAATGAGCCACATTCAACAGACATGCATTAAAAAAGCCAGCTGCCACTAAAGCAACTGACTTTTAGAATTTGAACAAATAACGTGTTTAAAACACCTGTTTAACCTACATAATGAATGCTGACCGACTTGATACGATTGCTTTCAATTTCAGTGACTTTGAACTGCACACCTTGATAATTTAACTCGGTGCCCACTTCAACCGTACTGTTGGTTTTATCCAGAATCAAACCCGCCACACTGATATAACCGGCATCTTCATCAATCAGATCAATCATGCCAAGCTCAAGCTCAAGCTGATAAAGATCTAACATGCCCGATGCAATCCAGTGCGTATCATCGATTTTAACTAGATCTAGCTGTTCGTCTGCATCCGGGAATTCACCAGCAATTGCTTCAAATACATCTAGCGGTGAAATCAGACCCTGTACATTACCAAACTCGTCACTCACCAAGACCAAAGAACCTTTAGAAGTACGCAAGGTATTAATCGCGTCAATAACTTTCATCTTTTCAAAGATATAAATTGGGCGATGACGTTTAATCAGTGCTTTTAATTCTTCCGGCTCTTCCAGTACATCCAATAATTCTTTGGCACGTACTACGCTAATCACCTTATCTAGGCTACCGCGACATACCGGGAACAGACTGTGTGGAACAGACAGAATTTTTTCACGGATCTGTTCTGGGCTATCTTCCAGATCAACCCATGAAATCTGACCGCGCGGCGTCATGATCGAAGCGACTGAACGCTCTGCAAGGGTAAGCACCCCACCAATCATATAGCGTTCTTCATCTGCAAAGGTTTCTTGTGCCTGATTATTTTGACTGTCGGTCGTCTCTAGCTTGCCACCCATTAACTTCAGGATCGAGTCAGCCGTACGATGACGCAAAGGAATCTTGGATTCATGTTTAGCAGCATTACGCTGACCGAACTGGTTGAATGCTTCGATTATGATCGCAACACCAATACCTGAATAGATATAGCCTTTTGGAATATGGAAACCAAAACCTTCTGCAATCAGGCTGATACCAATCAAAAGTAGGAAGCTTAAACACAGAATCACCACGGTTGGATGGCGATTCACAAAGTTGGTCAATGGTTTCGATGCCAGTAGCATCACGCCCATTGCGACAATCATGGCAGCCATCATGACATAAATATTGTCGACCATACCAATGGCGGTAATCACTGAATCTAAAGAGAAAACAGCATCTAAAACAACAATCTGTGCAACAACAGCAGTGAAACTTGCATATACCACATTGGTAGACACTGTGACTTCAGGTTTACCTTCAATCTTTTCATGCAGCTCAGTAACGGCCTTATACACCAGGAACAAGCCACCAAATAACAAGATCAGGTCCCGACCGGAGAAGGTCCAGTCAAACACAGTAATCAATGGTTGTGTCAAAGTGACCAACCAGGCAATGGCAAATAACAGGCCTAGACGCATGAATAATGCGAGAGACAAACCAATAACACGTGCTTTATCGCGTTGTTCAGGAGGAAGTTTTTCAGCCAGAATGGCAATGAAGACTAGGTTATCAATACCTAAAACAATTTCAAGAATAATAAGAGTAATTAAACCTACCCAGATTCCGGGATCTAATAAAAATTCCATTAGAGAATGACCCCGTTCGAGTAAGCTAGAAATAGAGATGGAAGATCAACGCACGGCGAGGGATCCATTAAAATTTAACCTATGCAACTTAAGACTATTCCATTATGCATAAACTGAGTATTTTGTAATGTATTAATTTACAAAAAAATTACATGATCATGATTTTATTGAGACTTTTATGACCAACTGATTGATGCTGAAACTGATTAATTTTAATTTTTTCTACATCATGTATTCGAATTGAATTAAAAATAAACAGAATTTAGTTTGATTAGGCTATTATTTTTAAGGTCACTTAAAGATTAGAGCATAAACTATTTTTTTATTGAAAGAACAATCACTTAAAAATATAGCTGTAAATAATCATTTACTATATTGACTAAAACCACTCAATCACCCTATATTTCTTAAATCGATTAATTTATTGAAATACAATTATTTGCATTAAAACCTATTCAGACAGGCTGCTTAAGAATAATAAAAAGTCTTGGAAAACATTTCTACTCACGAAATACATAATGAGGAATTAAATTTATACAAAATATTATCGCCTTTCATCCGATTTTAAAGAACAATCTTCGCGCCAGATAAGGCTCACATGCAGAACTGATCAACTCCTTGGGATGTTAAGCAAAACTAAAAAGTGTTAGCGCTTTAACATTTTTAAAATAAAGGTTGAAATATGCATAAACTTTTTCATAAAATGAACGGGCCCTAGAAAAATAAATACAAGGAACATTTCATGACTAAGAAATATGCAAAATTTTTGCCGTGTACGGAAGAATTTAATTTAGAAAACTTTCCATATTATTGGGTAACTCAGGTTCATGCTCAATACGTCGTTAATGTCGATCATGCACTAAAAAAGTATGGTGTTGACAATTCCCGCCGCCGCATCCTTCTTGCACTAAAAGCCAAACCGCATGCCAGTGTTTCTGATTTGTCAGAGATGGTTGTTTCTAAAATGTCGACCACGACTAAAATTGTCTACCGCTTAAAAGACGAAGGTCTGGTTGAAACCTATTCATGTGAGGATGACGCACGGATTACCCGAGTATTTTTGACTGACAAAGGCATGCAAATGACACATAAGATCAATGATCTGACCAATGTCGTACTGGAACAGTCATTTGAAGGCCTGACGCCTTTGCAAATTGAAAAAACCATGGAAAGTTTACGTCATATTTTCAAAAATTTAGCTCGTTAAAGACCTACTTTTTATTTTAAATAGACGCTGGCGAATTGGCGCATACTTTATAATAATAAATAATTCGCCAGAGCTTTCTAAAAATCAAAAAAGTTCAGTTGTGGACTGACTTTTTTGATTTTTTCTTTTGGTACATGTGAGCATTCAAAATCTTCTACCGGAAAGCCCTCTACAAAGTTACGAATATCCGGATGCCTTAGCGTTAGCCATTCTTGCAGTCGCTGCTGTGGAATCACAATAACCGAGCGTTTGATATTACCCGGCTCATGAAACTCCTTCATCATGGGATGGTCAATTGCATCCATGGTAATCATACTGGCAGAGCGTACAATTTCACCTTGTACCCGAGCAATCTCATACACAGCTGCAATAAAAGTCGCCTGACCATCTTTACGTCTTACACCCCAACGCTGCGGTTTATTGTCAAAATATTTGGACTCATAAAATTCCGATACCGGAATGACGCCAAAATGACATTTGGCGGTGGCTTCAGCGAAGGTGGGCCTTTGCAGTAAGGTTTCATTTCTGGCGTTATAGGTCTTGGTACCTATAGTTTTGTCTTCTGCCCATTTCGGAATGAGTCCAAAATTCACGGAACGCCATTCCAGTCCTTGAGCTGAATGAAACAAAAGCGGTGTAGCATAATTGGGATAGACCCCCTCTGGATATTCAAAAGGAATTTCTGGCAATCCCAGATTATGCAACTGCTCTGAGGTTAAAGGCTTAAAATTGGCGCACATGGTTCATATATGTAAATCATTCGACCATCAGATTATACCGTGATGCCAAGTCGAAGCCTGTCGTATTTCTATAGTTTTAGGCGCGTTGACTGTTATGAATTCGGGACAGTCAACCAATGTGTCCGGGTAAATTCCTCAAAAATCCAGCGGCCATTAAAACGACCCAATCCTGAATTTTTCTCGCCGCCAAAGGGTGCATTTGACTGATCTGCAACACTAATACCATTAATATGCGTCATACCAATATCCAGTTGTGCGGCAAAAGCAGTGCCTCGCTCGATGTTTGAAGTACATACTGCGCTGGATAAACCAAACTCGGTCGCATTGGCCAGATTTAAAGCATGTGCTTCATCCCGGGCTTTTAAGATAGGTAAAATTGGACCGAAGCTTTCTTGCTGCGCCAGATCGGAATCTTCCGCGACATCAATAAAAATATGCGGATAGACCAGATTCCCTTCAATTCCTCCTTCATACACCAGTTGTGCGCCCTGCTCGCTGCCTGTTTGAATGATCTGTTGATGCTTTTCAACCTGACTCTGATTAATGATCGGACCGATCACGGTATCTTCCAGATTTGGATCACCCACCGGAATCATTTTGATCCGATCCAGGAGCTTATCTACATAAGCATCATGGATAGAGGCATCGACAATGACCCGGTTAGTACTCATGCAAATTTGTCCCTGATGCATAAAACGCCCCATCAGCGTTAGTTCAACCGCAAGATCAAGATCGGCATCATCCAGAATGACCAAAGGTGCATTGCCACCCAGTTCAAGTGCCAGACGCTTGATTCGTGAACTGGCCAAGGCTTTACTGCCGACACTTTTCCCCACTTCGGTGGAGCCGGTAAATGAAATCATTTTCGGCACTGAATGCTCAACAAAATAATCCCCGATTTCACTGCCAGCACCGGCAACAATATTCAGTGCACCTGCAGGCAAACCTGCCTCTTCAAATAATTTACCAATTAAGGTGCCGCCAGTCACCGGCGTATCACTGGCCGGCTTCAATACAACGGTATTGCCACAGGCAATTGCAGTAGCCACTGAACGTAAAGACAAATGAAATGGAAAGTTCCATGGACTGATGACTGCAATCACGCCTAAAGGCTTACGTAAAACCATACTTTTACGTGCTGGATCTTTGCTTTCGAGCTGTTCTGTTTGGATCTGATCTGGAAAAGCCAGACTTTCCTGAATGATGCCTAAAGCAGCATCTACCTCAACGCCGGCTTTAATGCGCGTACTGCCTGATTCAATAATGAGCCAGTCAATGATTTCGTCCCGACGCTGCTGAATAATTGTCATCACATTTTGCAGCACTGTTTTTCGTACTTCAGTGGGATTCAAAACACCCTGCTGAAAAGCCTGCTCTGCTGCGGTATAAGCACTGTCGACATCGACAGAACTGGCAGCTGGCATACTAAAAATTTCACTCTGGGTATAGGGATTAATATTTTTTATTATTCTGGTTGAAGTACCAGCTTGCCACTGACCATGAATAAACTGCTGGTCTAAATTTTGATATACCGTTGTCATTTTATTGTTTCCTCACATGCTTTGCCCCACTTTAAGAGTTCAACTGGAAAATTTCTAGTCAAAACAACGACGGCTTACCATTAGACAATAAAAAAGCCTCCGAAGAGGCTTTTTTAAGCTAGACAGGATTAGTCACCTGTATAACCTTTTAACTTTAAACGCGCTGCGTGCAGAAGCGGCTCGGTATAACCTGATGGCTGCTCACCACCTTTAAAAATCAAGTCAGATGCTGCCTGGAACGCAATATTGTTGGCAAAGTCAGCAGACATTGGCGTATACAGTGGATCATTGGCATTTTGCTCATCCACAATTTTCGCCATACGTTGCATAACTTCTTCTACTTGCTCACGACTTACGATACCGTGACGCAACCAGTTCGCAACGTGTTGTGAAGAAATACGTAGAGTTGCACGGTCTTCCATTAAACCGACATCATTGATGTCTGGCACTTTAGAACAACCTACACCCAAATCTACCCAACGAACCACATAACCTAAAATACCTTGACAGTTATTTTCAAGTTCTTTGGTTTTTTCTTCTTCAGACCAGTTAGTGTCTTTCGCCAATGGCGGTGTCAACAAATCATCTAGAGATAAAGGCTGAGTCGACAATAGTTCTTGCTGACGGTCTGCAACATTAATCTGGTGATAGTGAATCGCGTGGATCACCGCACCTGTAGGTGATGGAACCCATGCACAGCTCGCACCCGCTTCAGGATGTTCAGCTTTGGTTTTGTACATGTCAAGCAGCATGTCTGGCTTTGGCCACATGCCTTTACCGATTTGTGCTTTACCACGTAAACCTGCTTGCAGACCGATCATCACGTTACGGTTTTCATAAGCTGGGAACCAGATTTGGCCTTTTACTTCGCCTTTACGAACGAATGGACCAGCTTCCATAAAGGTATGGATTTCATCGCCGGTACGGTCCATGAAACCTGTATTGATGAAGATCGTACGATCTTTGGCTTGTGCAATACAGTTCTTCAAGTTCACAGAAGTACGGCGTTCTTCATCCATAATCCCGATTTTTAAAGTTTTTGCAGGTAAGCCAAGTGCCTGTTCTGCACGTTCAAACAATTCAACGGCAAATGCCACTTCTTCAGGACCATGCATTTTCGGCTTAACGATATACATTGAACCTTGACGCGAGTTCTTGATCGTGTTTTCACCTTTGATGTCTGCAAAAGACAACAATGGCGTAACCAATGCATCCATGATGCCTTCATAGATTTCTGCGCCATCTACCAGAATCGCAGGGTTTGTCATTAAATGACCAACATTACGCAGCAACATCAATGAACGGCCGTGAACTTTAGTTTCACCACCTTCTACATTTTTGAAAGTACGGTCTTCATTCAGTTTACGGGTAACAGTTTTACCGTTTTTCTCAATAGACTCTTCTAAAGTACCTTTCATCAGGCCTAACCAGTTACGGTAGCCTTCTACTTTCTCTTCAGCATCAACAGCTGCAATCGAGTCTTCCAAGTCCTGAATGGTCGTAACCGCAGCTTCAAGAACTACATCTTTTACACCAGCGGCATCAGTTTGGCCAATCGGGCTGCTGGCATCAATTTGCACAATAGCGTGCAGGCCATTATTTTTAAATACGATTTCAGTCGGTGCTGAAGCTTCGCCATTGTAGCCAACGAATTTAGCTGCATCTGCCACAGTTGTTTTTGAACCGTCTTTTAGGGTAACAACCAGTGCATTAGCTTCAACTGCGTATTGAGTTGCATCTGCATGCGAACCTTGTGCCAATGGGAAAGTTTCGTTGAGGAAATTCTTTGCAAATGCGACAACTTTTTCACCACGTTTCGGGTTATAGCCTTTGCCTTTTTCCGCGCCATCTTCTTCAGAGATGACATCGAAGCCATAAAGTGCATCGTACAAAGAACCCCAACGTGCGTTTGCAGCGTTCAAGCAGTAACGTGCATTACGTACTGGTACCACCAACTGTGGACCTGCCAGTATTGCAATTTCTTCATCTACATTTTCAGTGCTGATTTGAAAATCTTCTACTTCTGGTAACAAGTAGCCAATTTCAGTCAAGAAAGCTTTGTAAGCTTGTAATTCAAATGTGTTATTGCGGTGCCATTCATCAATTTTCGCCTGAATGTCATCACGCTTAGCCAAAAGTGCTTTATTTTTAGGGCTAAGATCAACAACGACTTGTTCAAAGTTTTTCCAGTATGTTTCGCTGTCTAAACCAGAACCTGGTAGTGCTTCATTTTCGATGAAATCGTAAAGTTCTTTAGCAATCGCTAACTTGCCTTTTTGAATACGTGCAGTCATTGTCTTTCCTGATATTGCTACTTTTTATACAAGAGATTCTAGTATACCGATTAAAATCTAGCTGAATAGTATTATCACATTGCTAAATACTGAGCATTTTTTCTAATATGAATACCCTCATAAACATATTTGATCTTTCTCAGTTACAAATAGATATCATTCTGCTAAATACCCTAATGACAGTGTATAAAGTTTTCGAAATGTAGAAATTAGACTTAAGTTCAGATTTTCGAGTAAAAATTATGCATTCTAGTTATACACGATCACATTTAGACCAAGATTAAGCCATGTTTAATCAGGCTTGTCGATAATTTAAGTCCCTATTTTTATAAAAAAAGCGCTGGTAAATGACCAGCGCTTTTATTCTTAGTCTCCGTTCACGGAGGCGATTTTCTCAATCTGGCGATGTTCAGAATTCAGGTATTCATCCGACTGCATTTCCAGCAAACGGGAACGGGTCCGTTCAATTTCAAAGGCCAGTTTTTCACCCTGGTAAATATCCACGATATTATCTTCTGAGGTTAAGAGTAACTTGACGCCACGGTCATAAAATTCATCGACCAGATAAATAAAACGGCGTGTTCCATCATTCAGGAAATCGGTCAGGTGTGGCACATTACTCACCAAAACCGTATTATAAATATTGGTGATTTCAATAAAATCAGCCGGACTGCGTGGCTTTAAACACAGTTCAGAAAATTCACACCACAATACATCTTCAGTATGTGACACGGTTTCAACAATACGGTTGTTGATAATAATCGGCTCTTCAGAACAGGTCTGAGTCTGGGTCAAAGCGCTAAAACGTTGAGCAATCCAGTTTTTATGATCATGCGTTAACGGGAATTTAAACAATTGTGCCTGTTTTAGAACCCGTAGACGGTAATCGACTCCGGCATCAACATTTAAGACCACACAGTTTTTCTTGACCAGTTCGATGGTAGGCATAAAACGGTCACGGTGAATGCCGTTCTTATATAAACCGTCCGGTGCGATATTCGAAGTAGCGACCAAGGTGATACCACGTTCAAACAGCTTCTGGAACAGATCGCTCAGGATCATTGCATCCGTCACGTTAGACACAAAAAATTCATCAAAACAGATGATGACCGCTTCTTTATAAATTCGATCCGCCACGATATCTAGCGGATTACGCTGTCCGGATAATTTGTTTAACTCACGATGCACATGCTGCATAAAATGGTGAAAATGCATCCGGGTTTTACGGCGAAACGGAATCGAATCGTAAAACTGATCCATTAACCAAGTTTTTCCACGCCCCACACCACCCCACATGTACACCCCTTTCGGAGATGTCTGACGGCGAAAGCGGCGAAATGCTTTTTTCGATGCCTTAAAACGCTGAATCAATTCCAGCCAGACACGATTCAGTTCATGTACTGCCATTGCCTGTGCTTCATCAGGCATAAACTGTCCCGAAGAGATCGCTTGTGCATAACGTTCTGCAGGAGAAATCGGACTAAAAGCGGTGCTGTGCTGTGAATTAAAATCGGACATAGAATTTCGTACTATTTGGGATCAATTTAATTATAGCGGAGTTTAATCAACACGCTATAACACTTTGGCATAAACTAACTTAGGCTATTTTATATATTGCCGAGGACTTTGCCCAAACCAGCGTTTAAAGGCATGGTTAAAAGCGGCCGGCTCGGAATAGCCTAATAATTCTGCAATCATTTCAATCGAATACTGTTTATATTCAATCAGTCGCAAAGCCTTATCTTTAATAATTTCTTCGCGAATCTGCTTATAACTGGTATCACACTGCTGTAACTGATGCCGCAAGGTTCGTTCCGGAATATTCAACGCCTGTGCCGTTTCAGCCATGCTCGGCATCAGGCCGCTTTGGATTTCCAGATAATCCTGCACACGCTGCACCACAGTCGGCGTCTGCTCATCCTGTTGCAAACGCTCCAGTTCAGCCAGACATTTGGCTTCATAAACGGCAAAAGTCACCGCATCCGCAGAAGGAATTTTAATATCCAACACTGCTTCATCAAACCAGAATGCTGCCCGAGATGCATCAAACTGTACCTGTGTTCCATAATAATCATGATAGACCTTTAAGGTATTCAGATCTTCTGGATAGGCAAATGGCAACTCGATCCGCAAATCAGGTTTGGATAAGCCCATCAATTTGTAGATTTCCCGGATAAACTTAAACGTTCCGGAAATCTCTGCCTGTGCCAGCAACATTCTCAAATGATCATCCTGCTGCTTGGCTCGATAACATAGCGCGCTATGATGCTCGCTTTGCTGCAAGGCCAACTGACCGGTCAAATGCGTCAACTGCTGAAAACGGATCACCTGATTCAATGCATCACGTACCGTAGGACTGGTCACCAGCAACATGAGTAAGGGACCATAACCTGCCAAAGCATAATGCTGGCCAATCAATAATCCCTGTTCAGGTTGGATTTCCTGTCCCACCACCTTAAGCACATCATGTTCCAGACTCGGATGGATCACCGAGCTTGGATCAAAGGCATCTACACGCAGCCCAATGTTTTGCAGTTTCTGATCGACCTCCATGCCAGCCTTGCGCATTCCTTGAATCAAATACATCAGACTGAGAACAGAACGTTTCATAACCATACAAATACAATGTGATTATTCTAGTTGTACTATAAAAATAATGTGTCGGCTATTGCCGTTTAGATCATTTTTCTGTCTAATCACCAGGGAGCAAATTACGATAAATATCCAACATTAAAATAAGTAAGGAATGTGGTGATGCTAGATCATGCCACCGCTACACGCTCCCCCCCTCATACCAAAGTTGCCATTATTGGAGCCGGTTTCGGCGGTATTGCCATGGCAATACGTTTACAACAGCATGGTATTTATGATTTTATTATTCTTGAAAAAGGGAGCGATTTTGGCGGAACCTGGCGGGGCAATCAGTACCCTGGAGCAGCCTGTGATGTGCAATCACATTTATATTCCTTGTCATTTGCACCGAAAAGCAATTGGTCCAAACGTTATGCGGAAGCACCCGAGATATTTTCTTACATTCAGGATCTGGTGACCGATTATAACCTGCGTGCTTTTTGCCGTTTAAATACCGAAGTACTGGCAGCACATTACCAGGCAGAACGCTGTCTATGGCAATTACAGCTACAGGATCAAAGTATCCTTGAAGCCCAGTTTGTTATATTCGCTTCCGGACCTTTACATATTCCGCAAATCCCAGATATTCTCGGTATTGAGAAATTCCAAGGCAAAGTCTTTCATTCTGCGCAATTGGATCACACTTATGACCCGACTGGCAAAAATGTCGCATCGATTGGGACAGGTGGCAGTGCCATTCAATATATTCCGGAAATTGCCCCGCAATGCAAACATCTGTATGTCATGCAACGTACTGCGGCCTGGGTCATTCCTCGTGATGAACACGCCTACCCGAATCTTGAAAAGAAACTCTTTAAAAAATATGACTGGTTTCGAAAGTTACATCGCACGCGCCTATATTGGTCAAATGAATCGCGTGTGGTACCGATTGTCAAACCGGGTATTATGAAATTCACCCAAAAACTGGCAGAACTATTCATTAAATATGAGGTCAAAAACCCTGAATTGGCCAAAAAACTGACTCCCGATTACATCATGGGCTGTAAACGCATTCTGGTTTCAAACCGCTACTTTCCGACTTTTAACCGCCACAATGTAGAACTAGTGACCGAGAAGATTCAGGAACTGACTGAACACAGTATCATTACACAAGATGGAAAAGAGCGGCCGATTGACTGTCTGATTTATGGCACCGGATTCATTACCGATCCACGTATCTATATGAAGAATTTTCAATGTACCGGGCTTGATGGCGTAGAACTGAATGAAATGTGGAAACAAGGTGCTGAAAGCTATTATGGAATTTGCGTGAAAGACTTTCCAAACCTGTTTCAGTTACTGGGGCCAAATACCCTATTGGCACACAACTCTGTCATTTTTATGATTGAGGCACAAGTTGAATATATTTTGCAATTGATGCAACTGGTCGATCAATCCCAAAGCGATGCCATTATGGTTAAAGACCAGGCACAAGATACATTTAATCAGCAGGTGCAACATATGTTTGAAAAGACCGTGTGGCAATCTGGCTGTGTCAACTGGTATCAGCAGGAAGGTGGCAAGAACTTTGCCTTATGGCCAACTTATACCTGGAAATACTGGCTCAAAACCAAAAAGCCAAATGTCGCGGATTATCGATTATTGAATAAAGTCACCTAAAAGCTTTTTACCATCTGGCATCAAGCGGTGGCATAATTTATAGGTAATTTTTTCAATCCATTAAACTTATGCAATCGCTTTGGCTCATCTTCCAGCTTCTACTCTGTCTAGCACTCGGTTTTACAATGGCAAAACGAATTCCGATTTCGATTATTAAAATCTGTTTCAAGCTATTGCCCTATTTTAGCTATATTTTATTGATTGCGATTGCCTTTGAATTTTCACAATTGGTAGATGAATTGCAGCATCCTCTCCAGATTTTGAGTACGTCGATCAGCATTGCCTTTCTGACCTCGCTCGGTGCTTTTGCATTTTGTTATCTACTATTTAAATGGGTAGGTTATCTTCCGAGTTCAGGCCGAGTATCACTCGATCTGGTACTTAAATCCTTGCTGAATATGAGCTATGCCTTTTTGGCTCTCGCAGGTGGATACTTTTTACATGCAGGCTTGAGTCTGTTTGATCTATCCTTGCAAATCAGCACCTGGCATTTGTTGCTGGTATTTATGTTCATGATTGGCCTGGATCTGGCTTATTCGCCTTTAGATCGTTCTTGGTTAAATTTTAAAATTCTCTTAGTTCCGATTGGTTGTATTTTTGGTTCATTATTTGCAGTCATGCTTTATTCATTCTGGAATACAGACATCAGTCTAAAAGATTTGATCATGCTGTCACAAGGCTATGGATTTTACTCAATGTCAGGTGTTGTCGTAACAGAACTCAGAAATGCAGAACTCGGCAGTATCGCGCTAATGAATGACCTGTTTAGAGAAATTTTTGCCATCTTACTCATGTATTGTATGGGCTGGAGATACCCAAGATCCGCCATTTCCGCAGCGGGTGCAACTGCGATGGATGTGACTCTACCGATGGTTAAACAGGCCTGTGGGCATGATTTTATTCCACATGCCATGGTCAGTGGTTTTATTTTGTCACTGTTAGCACCAGTCATGGTGAGTGTACTGGCAGCGATTTAATTACTTTATCACTTTCTCAATCTCACTAAATTCCTCTTTTATAAAGAGGAACTCTCCTCCCTGATTCAGTTTAAAAGCAGAATTTTAAAACGAAGCACAAGCAAGTAGGCCGAGAGGGCTGACTAAAAACTTAAATCAATATCACTTAAGGCATCGCCTACTGTTTCAATAACATCCGAAGCAAGACTGATGGCATCAGATGCCAAACTGACCACATCGATCCCCGCTGTCCGATCTGCTGAGCTTGCCTGCTGTTGTTGCTATTCTTGTTGCTTAAGCTGTTCTGCCTGTTGAATATTTTGAATCACGTCATTCTGTACTTTTTCTAATTGTGGTTCAGATGAAGTCATCATTTTTCCTTTTTATTTTATAACCATTTTTTCAATATATAAAAAAAGCCTTTCGACTGAAAGGCTTTTTGTCATTCAAACCGTATTAAAGCGTTGCCAAAATATCTTTCAAAGTCTGACGCATATTTTTAGACTGGGTAATCGGGCGACCAATTACCAGATGTGTTGAGCCATCTAGCATTGCCTGTTTCGGTGTCACAATACGTTTCTGGTCATCTGCATTCGACCCTTCTGGACGAATGCCGGGTGTCACTAATGCAAAGTCTTTTCCAATCGTTTCACGTAACATTTTCGCTTCTTGAGCTGAGCAAACCACCCCATCTAGACCACTGTCTTTTGTCAGTTGTGCCAGACGTTTTACATGCTCATTTGGCTCAATATCCAGACCAATATCTTTCAAGTCTTCACGGCCCATTGACGTCAATACAGTCACTGCAATCAACTGAGTTTTATAATTACCCGCTTGCAAACGCTCTACACAGGTTTCCATCATCTTGCGGCCACCTGAGGCATGCACATTGACCATCCACACACCCAAATCTGCTGCCGCGCATACTGCCTGTGCTGTTGTATTTGGAATATCATGAAATTTCAGATCCAGAAATACATCAAAGCCTTTATCTTGAAGTGCTTTGACAATAATTGGACCTTCATGGGTAAATAACTCTTTACCAACTTTAAGTCGACACAAGGCAGGATCTAACTGTTCTGCAATGGCTAAGGCATCAAATTGGCTTTTGGCATCTAGTGCGACGATGATACTCAAGAGATTACCCCTTCATATAGGCAAAAAATAAGCCCATTATAATGGGCTTTGATTTTCATTGGTAATATCTAATACAGTTTTTTCATGCCGGGTATGGGCTGCTGCTTCAGCGGCCATTAACTTGGCTGTATTCAACTGTTCCTTACGTAGATGTTCAATGTCTTTACGCAGTCGTTTAATTTCCCAATTCGTCTGAAAAACCCGGAAGATCTGAACGCCCAATAACAGGCCCAAAACGACACCTAAAGATAACGTGAGGAGAAGTAATAATCCCAGGCGCATTGCGGGAACTTGAGTAAATAACAAGTCCACTGACAATTCAGTACCGTTTTGCAAAACTAAAGCTAATGAATAACCAAACAGTACCAATAAAAGAATGACCAGAACATAACGCATGAACACCCCGCAAAATATTTACAATTATTTTTGTGCAGACTCGTTCACAGCGTCACGAAGTGCCTTGCCTGGTTTAAAGTGCGGAACTGCTTTTGCAGCCACTTCTACTGATTTACCAGTTTTAGGGTTACGACCTACGCGCGGTTCACGGTGATGCAATGCAAAACTACCAAATCCACGAATCTCGATACGATTGTCAGTTGATAATGCTTCTATCATTTGATCAATCATAATTTTAACTGCTTCTTCCACTAAAGGCTCAGCCAAATGCGGATTTTTTAACGCAATACGCTCTATTAAGTCAGACTTATTAAGTGCTTCAGTAGTCATCTGCGACCTCTTTAATTATCAAGCTACTTGGGATCTATTTCCCGATAATAACCTGTTTAAATACAAAACGGTAGCGCAATAATTAAATACTACGCTACCGTTTACAGTATTTGTATAAAAAGTATTAGTTAACTTACATTAACAATACAATTCAAACGCTTACTTAGTTGCCCATTTGAGCTTTGATCAGGTCACCAATCGTCTTAGGACCATTGTCTTGACCAGCAGGAGCTGTTTTCAAGTTAGCAACTGCTTCTTTCTCTTCAGCTTCGTCTTTCGCTTTGATAGACAAGTTGATTGCGCGAGATTTACGATCTACGTTGATGATCTTCGCTTCAACTTCTTGACCAACTTCAAGGAACTTAGTTGCATCTTCAACGCGGTCGCGGTTGATTTCAGATGCTTTCAGAGTCGCTTCAACTTCGTCAGCTAACTTAACAGTAGCGCCTTTAGCGTCAACTGCAGTTACAGTACCTTTAACCAACGCACCGCGTTCGTTAGCAGCAAGGAAGTCATTGAACGGATCGTTGTTCATTTGCTTGATGCCAAGGCTGATACGGTTGCCTTCAGCGTCTACAGAAAGGATAACTGCTTCAACAGTGTCGCCTTTCTTGTAACGACGAATCGCTTCTTCGCCTTGTTCGTTCCAAGAAATATCAGACAAGTGAACTAGACCGTCGATACCGCCTGGCAAACCGATGAAGATACCGAAGTCAGTGATAGATTTGATCGTACCAGAAACTTTTTCGCCTTTGTCGTGATCTTTAGCAAACTCTTCCCATGGGTTAGCACGAGTTTGTTTGATACCAAGAGAAATACGACGACGTTCTTCATCAACTTCAAGAACCATAACATCAACTTCGTCACCAATCTGAACAACTTTAGATGGGTGGATGTTTTTGTTCGTGTGATCCATTTCTGAAACGTGTACTAAACCTTCAACGCCTTCAGCGATTTCAGCGAAACAACCGTAGTCAGTCAGGTTAGTTACGCGCGCTTTAACGATTGAACCTTTAGGGTAACGGTTCATGATCGCTAACCATGGATCTTCGCCAAGCTGTTTAAGACCTAGAGAAACACGGTTACGTTCGCGGTCGAATTTAAGTACTTTAACAGTAACTTCTTGACCCACTTCAACAACTTCTGAAGGGTGCTTGATACGTTTCCAAGCCATGTCAGTGATGTGAAGAAGACCATCAATACCGCCAAGGTCAACGAATGCGCCGTAGTCAGTAAGATTTTTGATCGTACCAGTAACTGTTTGACCTTCTTCAAGCTGAGCAAGAAGAGCTTCACGGTCAGCTGAAGATTCAGCTTCCATAACAGCACGACGTGAAACAACAACGTTGTTACGTTTAGCGTCAAGTTTGATTACTTTGAATTCTAACTCTTTGCCTTCTAGGTGAGTAGTATCACGAATAGGACGAGTATCAACTAAAGAACCTGGAAGGAACGCACGTACTGGACCGATGTCAACAGTGAAACCACCTTTAACTTTACCAGAGATAACACCAGTAACGATTTCGCCGTCTTCAAAGATTTTTTCAAGTTTAGTCCAAGTTTCTGCGCGTTTAGCTTTTTCGCGAGAAAGAACTGTTTGACCCATACCGTTGTCAAGTGCTTCAACAACTACGTCTACAGTGTCGCCAACTTGAACTTCAAGTTCGCGCTGTTCATTTAAGAACTCAGCACGGTCAACAACGCCTTCAGATTTAAGGCCAGTGTCAACAGTTACCCAATCAGAGTCAATGCTTACTACAACGCCCTGGATAACTGCACCCTTTTCAACGTTGAGGTTTAATTCGCTTGCTTCAAAGAGGGCTGCAAAAGATTCGGTCATGATATTTCCGATAAAGTCAGCGGTCTTGGATCAGACAAGGCCGGTTTAATTAAGCATCTACATAGTCCATATAAAACTGATCAAGCTATGCGTTTGCTGATAAAATTGGGTTAATTTGCTAACTGCTGATCCACATAAGTGGTCATCAGCTGGAATACTTCATCGATATTCAAATCTGAACTATCAATAATGTAAGCATCATCCGCAGGCTTGAGTGGAGCGACAGCGCGTTCCATATCTCGTTTATCACGAGCGATGATATTAGCTAAAATGTCGCTTATTTTAACATCCAGCCCCATGCCCTGCAACTGCTTTACACGTCTTTGCGCACGGGATTCAGCCGAGGCCGTCAAATATATTTTTGCCTGGGCGTTCGGGAAGATACTTGTCGCCATATCGCGTCCGTCTGCTACCAGACCCGGTGCCTGCGCAAAGGTATGTTGGCGTGAAACCATCGCTGTTCTAAGCTCAGGAATTGCTGCAACTTTTGAAGCAAACTCTCCTACCCGTTCAGTGCGAATAGTTTGGGACACATCTTCACCATCCAGCCACACCTGCACTCCAGTGTCGGTACTGACAAACTGGATATCTAAATTTGTTGCGATTTGTACGCATTCTGGCAATTTCGTGTCTAGAGAATCTAGCAAATCATGGTGATGCAATGACAAACCCAAAAGGCGGTATAAAGCACCAGAATCCAATAAGTGAAACTGATAATGTGCAGCCAGTTTCGCTGCTAACGTGCCCTTGCCAGACCCACTTGGACCATCAATGGTAATAATTTGAACTGTCATTGCTTTCCCGTTGTTGTTTAAACAGATTTTGCGAGTTTTGTCAGGCCTAGTTTAATCGCTGCCTGTAACTGTGCAAGGATTAATTTACTCACAAAAGGCGCACGTGCCTGCAATTCAATCGTATAAGTTACTAGCGTTTTGTCATCAGCCAGTGCTTCAAATTCAATAATACCCAAATGATGCTTGATTAACGGATTTTTAATAATCTGGTATTCGATGCGATTATTTGGCTCGAACAAGGTAATTTGTTCTTTCAGCGGCTTTATTGGCCCCATACCCATTGCACGTACCGAACCGAGTCCATCAGGATGTTCAGCATCCGCAGAATCCTTGATTCGTTCGACCTGCATCGGTGCGAAGGCAATATTATAGGTGTCATGCTTGGACATCAAATTAAAGACATCATCAAGCGCTGCCGGAAATTCTTTTTTTACTTGAATGCTGTTCATTATTGTTCCTGAAGATTGCAGATATTTGAAAGTAAGCAAATTTTAGCGGATAAAGTAAATTTACTTCTGCGTATTTAATAACTTTTCTTGTAACTTGAATTGTCGTTTCTGCTCGCGACGCAACTTAAAAAATGCACTGAGCTGTTCAGAGCATTGCTGCTGCATGCAGCCTGCCTGGAAAGAAAATACGTGATTATAATAACCGGTTTCAAACAGTTGACGCGCACTCACCAGTGAACCTGCTTTCGCTTCAAATGCGCCAAATACTACCCGTGAAACCCGTGAATGCACCAGCGCACCAACACACATGGTGCACGGCTCTAAAGTCACATAAAGCACTGCATCATCAGGTAAACGATAATTCTGGATGTTTTGACAGGCATCACGTAGTGCAACAATTTCAGCATGCGCAGTCGGATCATTCAACGAGATGGGCGCATTAAATCCCTGACCAATGATCTGATTCTGACTGACGATAATTGCCCCGACGGGGATTTCTCCCTGTGCAGCAGCAAGTGCAGCCTGCTCGTAAGCACGCTGCATCCAGTATTCATCTGTAAATTGTGTTTCGGACATTGAGGCTTAAATCACACCATAATGCTTGAGCAGCTCATTCCAGCTTTCAATAGTCGTAACTGGAGGATTTCCAGACAGGATACCTTTTAAGCTCATATCTACACCTTTTTTCCACTCAGGACTAAGGTCTTTATCGACCAGACGCGCTCGCACTCCCTCGACAAAATCATGATGACGGATTTTCCAGTCAGAAATTTGAACTTCCAGCTCGAAAACTTCATTCCAGGAATGTACCTGCTTACCCCATTGCCATAATAGCCAGGTCAAGGCTGCGGTAGTCGGCGAACCTTTTTTCAGGTTTTCACTGGCCTGACGCAACCAGTCACTACGCGCATCACTCAGGCCAATAATCGACTCATAATCATGCTCAAAGTTGATACCACGGCAAACACTATGAATCACATCCAAGGAGTTTTGCAGCGGTCCTGGGCCGACTGGACGGTGCATACTATTCAGGGTATCATCAATGGCACGAAAGTCACCTGCAGGATAATGCTCCCAGTCGATATTAATGACTTTATCCAAAACTGAATCACGCTGTGTATCACAAATATGCGTTGCCCAGCCAATCCCATAAGCGCCCGCAGCGGTCATGATCGAACCGGTCAAGCCAGTAAATAGACCAATCGCACCACGATCTGCTAAGAAGCGGGTTGCACCCACGTCTGGATACAAACCGATATTAATTTCAGGCATGGCCAAACGTGAATAGGGCGTCACTAAACGGAAAGGCGCCGCCATAAACAGCCCCAAGCCGCCGCCCATCACATAACCTTCACCCCAGACTAAAACGGGTTTGGCATAATTATGCAATAACAGATCAAGTGCATATTCTTGCTCAAAGAACTTATTGGCAGCCGCGACTTCATCATTAATCACTAACTGACGCAGTTTACGTACATCCCCACCCGCACAGAACGCTTTCGGTGTGGTTGAATCCAGCCAGATTGCTTTTACGCTGTCATCATGATGAAAGTCCTGAAATACTTCCAGAAGTGCGGAAGCGATCGATTCATCCAGCGCATGCAAAGATTTCGGGCGATTTAAACGAACGATACGCCAACCATTGTGCGCTTCTTCAACAATCAAATCTGGATGATAATGTTTAGTAAGGGGAGAATATTTCATGCGTCCAGCTGCCAATCTATAGGCTCAATGCCATGTTGTTTGAGGTAATTATTCGATTTTGAAAATACTTTACAACCAAAAAAACCACCACGGTTTGCTGCCAAAGGCGATGGATGTGCTGCCTTTAACACGAGATGCTTGTCTTGATTAATGCGCTGTCCTTTACGCTGTGCGTATGCGCCCCAAAGAATAAAGACAATATGTTCACGCTGTTCATTTAATACATCAATGACGTGATCGGTAAATTCTTCCCAACCGCGCTTTTGATGCGAAGTCGGCTGACCTGCTTCGACGGTCAGTACTGCATTTAACAGAAGCACACCCTGCTCTGCCCAATGCGTCAAGTCACCATGCTTCGGTCTTTCAACCCCAACATCTGCATGTAACTCATGAAAAATATTACGCAAAGATGGTGGTAATGCAACCCCCTTTTGCACGGAAAAGCTTAATCCATGCGCCTGATTTGGGCCATGATAAGGGTCTTGCCCTAAAATCACCACTTTTACCCGATCTAGCGGCGTGGTATTCAAAGCATTAAAAATCAGATGATTGGGAGGATAAATGATTTTATCTGCTTTTTTTTCTTCAACGAGAAATGCTTTTAATTCATCCATTTTTGGACTGAGCAAAAATTCACTCAATCCATATTTCCAGCTTTCATCCAACTGAACTTTATTCAGCTTGGCCAGTTGCTGTTCATTTAAAGACATTCTTCAATCCTAAATCTATGTCAATGGATTTAAAGTCACGCAGACTTTAAATCTGTACCTGTAAATCTACTGTAGGGTTATGAAATGGTGTGCCCTGTTTGAGCTTGGCAAACATGTCCGGATCTGTCCATTCAGCCTGCACTTGTTCAGAGAACTCAAGTTGCTCCAGACTAAGGATGCCCATTTGTTCATTTTGAATATCTTCTAAAAAGCTTTGTGCATAGCCGGTGTCGGTTTCATGCACAATCACAGAATAGACTTCGACATCGCCTTCACCATTTTGAGTCACGGTCGATGCCAGCACCTGCTGTGCCAGAAAGAAGAAAATACGTGAAAACTGTTCTGCTGATGGCGATACCGGCAAAGACACCCAGCGCGCACTGAAATTCTTGCAGGCCTGAATATATTCCGGATCGTCATTTTGCCAAAAGCAGATGGCATGATCGAAAGAATCAAAGAAATCCTTAATCACACCTTTAAGCAGACCAAAGTCATAGACCATTTGACCATGATCTAGCTTCGAGGCTTTTAGCAATAACTCGACTTTATAACTATGGCCATGGATCGAACGCTTACAGCGATCTGACGTGCAGTTACGCACAATATGAGCATTCTCAAACTTAAATAACTTACGAATTAACATATGCCGTAATGTCGTCAAAAAATAGGTGAATTAATTTTGATTATAAAGCAAAAGTAAAGCTTTGAGGATTAATTTTGCTGTTTAGCATGATAGGGAAAAGGCATCAGCCCGGCATTTGCGCTTATCCAGCCTGTACAATTCATGAGCTAAAATTAAAATGGCGCCATGCTACGATAGGCTACATAAACCTGTTTGTCCTGACGAACCAGATCACTGCTGAATTGGCGCTTACGCTCACTTAAAACCACTTCGATTCGGGCTTTAAAATAATTGGATTGAACCCCAAGCAGGCTGTTAAATAGATTACGCTTATCCGCATCAACCTGAGCGAAAGGCTCGAGTGACCACAAATCAGATACATTGGAAAAATACTCCAAATTGGCCTGACGCTGATCCAGCAATTGCTGCACCGCATTCACATCCAGCTTTTCATCTATACTCGCCAAAAGAAAAGCTGAAGCCGTATTAATATTGACCGGACTCTCCTGCACCGGTGCAGTACTCAGATAAGGTGCTATCAACTTATATTTATTCTCTTCAAAACCGCGTACCAGCTTTAATTCTTCCACGCTATGAAATTTTGCATTTGGTGGCAAAGCGGCATTCGGCAAACCTTGATAATAATTAGATTCAGCACCCATGCCTCCACTAACCAGCTCGTCTGCATCCTGCCAATCAATGACTGCTTCACTGAGCTGTACCGGCAAACCGGCACGTTTTAAAATCAGCTCGAACCATGCTTTGGCATTTTCATTGACAGCACCTTCGGCAGTGATCAGGCTATTTAAATTAAACTTGCCTGATTCATCCTGTATTATTCCGGAGACATAACCGTCATCTACCGGAAAAGCTGGCATGGGCTGCGCCCAGGTTTCCTGCAGATGGTCGACCTCTGCGGCATTTTCAGCATCATCGACCAGCAATTCAGAAAAAAAGGCCTCAGCACTTTTGGCATACATTAAGGACTGGTTTTGTCGCATCAAATAGGCAGTGCTTTCAGCAGTTGCAGCTTGACGTTGCGCAATCGTAGCCGCCAGAATAGTCGCTAGCGCTACCATCACCAGAATGGTAATCAGTGCAATGCCCTGCTGCTGCTTGATCATGATCGCTTTATTCATTTTCATTTCTTATTATTCTGAGCTGGGTTGACCGGTGTTCTGAGTATCAAGCAAAAAGTCCGTATTCAATAAACTGAACATCCATTCATAACTTACACCATTCACGGTTAAATTGATTTTAATCCCTTTAGGCAAACGCTGTTTATGCTCTAACTGATTCAGATCAGCAGAAGCATCCGGCCATTGCGTGAGTTCATTCGGATTAAGTACGATGATCTGAAATTGTTCCACTTCCGACAATAAAACACTGGATTCGGGCTGATCTTGACCTGCCTGATTTAGATTCCGGTATTTCAAGCGATAAAGTTTCTGCTCATCGGCTCGATACTGATATTCAATGCGCTCATCTGGGGAAATCCCTTCTTCTAAAGGGTCAGTCACTCCAGTTTTACTGAAATTAAAGCGTCCGTTCTGTAGCACTAGAGCCGGCTGAATATCGCCATTGATATTGGCCGTTAAGGGTACTGCCTGTACGGTATCTCGCAGAATCTGCTGATAGGTTTGCTGTAACTGACCTAAACGCTGTTCATGAATCACATTCTGATCTTTGGTTTTGACAATATAATCAAAAACTTTCCAGCCCAAAGCAGACAGCACCGCAAAGATCGCAATTGCGACCATTAATTCAACTAGGGTAAATCCTTTAGGCTTCATGGGGTATTGTTCATGCGATGATTAAAGAACATCAGACTGCTGATGCCAGATTCAACCTGACCACTGTCCTGATTAACCAGACTAATCTGTAATTCGATTCGCTGGACATTCGGACTGACCGTCGGCTCACTACGCTTGTCAATCTGCCAGGTTTCACCTTGCTGGGTCAGCTGTTTGGAAGCCGTGCCTTCCATCCATTCCTGATTGATTTCCATTTGTGCCACTTCATTTAAGGCAACAAACTGTGCTTTGGTACGTAGAATGGCATTTGAGGTGGATTGGGTATATTGCATCGCGACTTTGGTCAGGGTTATGGCTGCGGTCGCAAAAATTGCCAAGGCGACCATAACTTCCAATAAGGTAAAACCTGAGGCACGATTAAGTCGAGTAACACTCGACCTGAGCGACATTGTCGCGCAAGAAAGTCCGATAGCAGCGCAAGACGAAGTCCTATGCTTGCAGCACACATGATCAAATCCATGAACACTCGCCTTAAACAACTTGATTACACCAGACCCAGCGCTCTGCTTGAAATATCTAGATTTCATTGATTTTACCCAGATGATCAATCTCAATCGCAGCACCCACTTCACGGTCTTCTAAAAAGAACTGAATCCGCACCGGTTTGACTTCACCATTGCCGAGCCAGATTAATTGAGGTGAATTTGCCTGAGTCAGGTCACGATTTTGTGCCCTGGCATAACGCTGCTGTTCCAGTGCCTGAATTTGAAAGGAAATATGATCAGGCAAACTACGCAATTTAAAATCTGCATAATTTTGCCATTTCTCATTTTGCAGGTTCGGTTCAGTCTGCGCTGCCGAACGATATTCTATAATTCCATAGCGAAATGGCGTGACATCTGTCGCTGATTGAACGTCAAGCGCGAGTATTCTGGATTGGTCATTAGCCTCGCGTAGCACCCGTTGCAAGTCCACCAATAAAATTTCCCGTGCCTGCATCGCTTTGCGCTGATCGACACCACTGGTATTCAGCAGCACTAGTGAAGCCATAATTCCCATAATCACAATCACCACCATCAATTCGATTAAGGTAAAGCCACGAACTGCACTGTGAGGTGATCTGATCATAGGACAACCTTAGGCAAACTGCTCGGCTGAATGTACCTGCTTAGGCAAAGCCAGTGCCTGATCGATATAGGCTACACGCAATGTATCGCGCGAACCCAAATAACGCTGATAGAAACTGGAATTAAGAATTGCAGCTGCACCATGGGTCAACGACCAGATCGAAGCCAGATAATCGCGTACTGACATGCGGCTATTAATAGAAGCCAGATAAGTTTCTGTCATACGGATAATCAGGCGTAAACGCTGTTTGCGCACCTGATAAAGTTCGCTAAAAAGGTGCTGGATTCCAACCCCAGTCGTCGACAGGCGTTCTTCAATCTGATGAAACAGCACGGTTCGTTCCGGATGATGTAAATGATGCAGCATAAAGAAGGCCAGATGTTCAGGAAAGGCTTTATCGCTATCCTGAATCATTTCCAGCAACATGCGCTCATTACGGATAATCAGCAGCATGTACAGCTCATCTTTACTCTGAAAATGTTTATAAAGTGTCCCTTTGGCCAGATCAAGCTCGGCAGCCAGCGCATCTAGCGTCATTCCTGCTTCACCATTTTCCAACAGGAGCTGTTCTGCAACTTGAAAAATCAAGGTTTCTCTTGCTCGAAACTGAGCCTGACGATCCATCTTCACCCTATAAACTCTCTTTGTACTTTATATAACTTTATTTACTTTAAATTCAGAAGATTTTCAAAGTTCTGCTTTGTGATAAAAGCCATTTCTTCTAGCGACTTATCATATACATCGCAAAGCGCTTTGGCTACATAAGGAACGTATTTAGGCTCATTAGATTTGCCACGATACGGCATTGGCGCAAGATAAGGACTATCGGTTTCAATCAGCACACGATCCAGCGGAACCTGTTTGGCGACATCACGCAGATCCTGCGCATTTTTAAATGAAACAATTCCGGAAAATGAAACATAATAGCCGCAATCCAGTACTGCTTTAGCGGTTTCCCAGTCCTCGGTAAAACAGTGCAGGATGCCATGCGTAGATTTTTCCGCGCGAATAATATCGACGGTATCATGCTTGGCGGAACGGGTATGAACGACTACAGGTTTTTTGGTGATTTGTGACGCATGGATATGCCGGGCGAAACAGGCTTTTTGCTCTGCAATAAAATCGGTACTGTGATAATAGTCCAGACCTGTTTCACCGAGTGCCCAGACTTTCTCCGGTTGCGCCAGTTCGACCAGATATTCAGTCGTGGCACGCGCCATGGTTGCAGCATCTTCGCAAGGATGTACGCCAACGGTATATCCGACATCTGCATGACACGCGGCAATTTTGGCCAGCTCGATATGATCATCCAGATCGACCGAGATACTCATGAATTTGGAAACACCGGCTTCACGAGCCTGAGCCAATGCCTGATCCAGATCACCATGATATGGTGTCAAATCAAGCAGGGTTAAATGACAATGAGTATCTACAAACACGATGCGTTCCTACCAAGGGTAAATTAACTACATAGTGTAACTTTTACGTCCTTCAGATTTAAGACCTGCAACCAGACGATCTGCTTCATTTTTAAAATAAACGCCTTTTTCACCGCTTAACTGGATGCCAAAGCCTTGTGGCTTGATGCCATTCTGCTTTTGCGAGACCCAGATGACTTTACCGGTTAAAGGAATTTTCTGGGTCTGGTCAGGCAAAGTCGTCAATACAAAAACCTCTTCGCCCAGTTTGACCGGCTGCTTGGAAGGAATAAAAAGCCCACCACCCACAACATAAGGCATATAGCTGGCAAACAGTGTTTCAATGTCAGGAATATTGGCCTGAATAATACCGCCCATACGTGGTTGCATGTGATTTCCCCTTAATTAAAGATTCATCAGCTTGATAAACAATTCATCAATAACCAGATTGCTTTGGACATTCTGTTCAAGGAATTGTTTAGCGCGCTGAAAATCTTCATAAATTTTAAAAAGTGCTTCTAATGAATATTGTTCGGCAAGTACATTGAATTCAAGGTCAATGTTTTTCACCGTCTGATTTAGCTTGACACAAATTAAATCGGACAACAAGTATTCAAACATTTGAGCAAAGTCACCAAAATTCAGGTTTTTATTCCATTTGGTCGCAATTGCCATCGGCATATTTTTTTGCATGACCAGTTTTTGCCAGTCTTGCAGGAATTCCTGACGTAGTGGCAGCCAGGCACTTTGTGCAATCTCTAGTGCCTGTAACGGCATCTGATTGGACAGGTTCATCAATAACTGTTGTTGGCTAGCACCTGCATCTGGGAGCTGATTCTGGACATAATCGCTAAATTGTTCTGCGGAAATCCGGTCCAAAGCAAAATGCTGCAAACGACTGCGTATAGTCGCGGGCAATTTTAAATAATGATTCGCCAGTAAAATAATGACCGTATTATCACCGGGTTCTTCCAGTGTTTTGAGTAAGGCATTGGCAGAGGCAATATTCAAGGCTTCTGCCGGCTCAATCACAATCACGCGCCAGCCATCTACAGTCTGTTGCACAAAAGGCAGCAGATCGCGAATCTTCTCGATCTTGATTTTGGCATTCTGTTTTTTATTGTCGTCATCGGTACTGATATGCACATAGTTGGGATGGGTGTCTGCCTTTAACCATTGACAGCTACTGCATTCACCACATGGCCCGGCAGGCTGACGATTCAGGCATAACACCCAAGCCAGAAACTGTTGGGTAAACGCTTCTTTACCACAGCCTTTTTTTCCATAAAACAATAAACCATGTCCAAGCTTAGGAAAGCGCCCGGTCAGGGTTTCCCAAACCTGTTGCTGCCATGGATAGATATGTGCATTGACATCAAAAGGCATGTATTTGACTCTTCTTAGGCAAAATGGGAAAGATCCATCTGATTCAGGCGATCCAGATCTTCCTGAGTATCTACCCCTGGCGGCAAATTGGCTTCAGCCACCGCAATGGCAATACGGTGTCCATTTTCCAGTACCCGTAACTGTTCTAGAGATTCCAGTTTCTCCAGCACACCCATTTCCCAGGTCACATATTCTTGCAACAGTTTTACCCGATAGGCATATAGACCTAAATGACGATAGGCCTGATCATGCAGCTTCGGTTCAGCGAGTTTCGCGCCATCACGGTCATAAGGAATGGTAGCACGGCTAAAATACAGTGCCTGCTGCTGTTTTGACATTACGACTTTTACAATGCTGTCGCGTTTGAATTCATCCAGTTGATGGATCGGCTCACATACCGTCGACATGGAAGATTCAGGCTGATCTTCCAAGAGTTGAGCAACCTGTTTTACCAGTTGCGCCGGCAGTAAAGGTTCATCCCCCTGTACATTGACAATGATGTCATCACTGGCCCAGCCTTTAGTTCGAGCCACTTCACTCAAGCGGTCTGTGCCTGAAGGATGATCCGCTGAGGTAATCACCACATCAATGCCTTCAGCACGGCAAACGGCTGCAATACGCTCATCATCAGTTGCCACACACAGATCGTCAAAACCTTGCACTTTTTTGGCTTGGTCCACTACCCGCAGAATCATGGGACGACCATGAATGTCCAGCAAAGGTTTACCCGGTAAACGTGAACTGGCGAAACGTGCAGGAATAACAATGTGTTTCATAATGAATGAGCCTTAAGAAATTTGAATACCGTATTGTTGTAACTGTTGCTGCAAGACTGTATAGCAGGCTGGCGATAGGACTGCATCGACTGGCACCACCCAGATATCCTGTTTAAAATCTGGATATTGTTTAAGTAGCGCCATAATTTTTATTGCGTCTTTTTCAGTGGTAATAATCGGATTGTTATCATCGAACTGTAAATCTTCAATGTCATAGTCATGATGGTCTGGAAACTCATGACACTGAAATTGTTCTATGCCTAAATTTTGCAAGGTCTGATAAAACCGCTGTGGAAAGCCAATGCCGACTACCGCATAAAAAGCCGCTTGAGGATCAAAGATTTTATTGTTGTCCTGATTAAGCAAATAAGGCTGTGATGCAGCCAGATGCATATGCAGTTCAGAGCTTGGGTTAGCCGAATGCTCAATTACGGTTCCCGTTTTCAAACGGGTCACTGGTTCACGTAGATAACCTTCTGGAAGCAGTTTCTGATTACCCAGACCGCGATTATTATCCAGCACAATCCACTCAATCTGGCGGTTCAAGGCCCAATGCTGCAGGCCATCATCACAGATAATCAGATCCAGTTCATGTTTGTGCAGCAATAACTCGATACTTTTCTGCCGGTTGGGACCAACTGCCATCGGCACGCCTGTTGCCTGTACAATCAAGGCAGGCTCATCTCCGACAATCTCCGGCAAGGTATTAAAGTCGACATAGGCAGGAAATGGACCTTGGCCGCCATAGCCTCGACTGATCACGCCTACCCGAACATTTTTCTCGGTTAAATAATCCACCAGATGAATCAACAAAGGTGTTTTACCGCTACCACCGACTGTGATGTTACCAATTACCATAACGGGAATTGGTGCACTATAACTTTTTTTAATGCCTTTTTGATAAAGCCAGTGATTGCTGACAAAACCCAGGCGATACAACCATGACAAAGGACGCAGCACCACCAGCCACTTTGCCTGTGCATTCCAAGCATCCTGAATGATTTGTGCCAGTGCCATAAGTTACTGTTCCTCAAAGTTACGCTGATGCAACTGATAATAAGCACCATGTAGCGCAATCAGTTCGGCATGACTGCCCTGCTCAACAATACGGCCCTGATCCATAACCACAATACGATCCGCGTTTTCAATCGTCGATAGACGATGTGCAATTACGATGGTCGTACGGTCCTGCATGGCTTTATCAAAGGCACGCTGAATAAAGTATTCCGACTCGTTATCCAGCGCACTGGTCGCTTCATCCAGAATCAGGATAGAGGCATTTTTCAAAATTGCGCGTGCGATCGCGATGCGCTGACGCTGGCCACCAGACAGGTTTAAACCCTGGGCACCCAGCTGAGTATCATAACCTTGCGGCAATGCCATAATAAAATCATGCGCATAGGCTGCCTTTGCTGCCGCGATAATATCTTCATCGGAGGCACCTTCAAGCTGACCATAAGCAATATTTTCCCGCACAGTTCGGTTAAACAGTACTACTTGCTGGTTCACCATGGCAATTTGGGTTCGCAAGGCGGTAATTTCAAAATCTTCAATCGGTTTCTGATCCAGCAAGATCTGCCCAGAAGTTGCATCCTGATAACGCACCAGCAGATTCACCAGAGAACTTTTTCCTGCACCAGAACGTCCTACCAGCGCTACTGTTTCACCGGCCTTGACCTGCAAATTAAAGTCATGAATAGCATGATGGCCATCATCATAAATCAAGTTAACATCTTTAAACTCGATATCGCCTTTTAGGCTATCAGTCAACGTCCCGGTATTTTTTTCCTCAGGCATATCCAGCAATTCAAATACTGAATGTGCTGCGGCCATACCCCGTTGAATCTTTTCATTGATATCCGTCAAGGCTTTGATTGGTCTTGCCAGCATACCCGCCGCAGTAATATAAGCAACAAATTCACCGGCAGAGGTGTCACCCAAGATTTGTGGGCGCAAGGCAATAAACATCACGATACTCAGTGAAATGGACATGATCAACTGAACGACAGGACTATTCAACTGTTGCACAGCGACCATTTTCAAGCCACGACGCAAGTTTTCAAGCGAGTTCTGTTTAAAGCGTTCCTGCTCAGAACTTTGCCCGCCAAAACCCTTGACGATCAGGTTGGCATTCACCGTTTCCTGCACTACATGGTTCACATCACCCATGGTGTCTTGTACTTGTTGCGATAATTTACGCATCCGTCTTGCAGCTTTACTGATAATAAAACCTATGACGGGTGCAAAAATCAGGATACACATGGTCAGACGCCAGTTGGTATACAACAGGTAGCCTAATAATGCCAGGGTGATCAAACCTTGTTGCAACAAGGTTCTTAGGGCTTCAGTTGAAGCAGCGGTTAGCTGTTCAACGTTATACATGATTTTGGCAGTAATATGCCCGCTGGTATTGTCCAGATAATACTGGGAAGGTAAGCGCAGCAATTTTGCAAAAACTTCCTGACGGATATTGAATACCAGATTCCGGGAAATTACCGCAGTAAAATATCCACCCATGAACAAACCCAAGCCCCGGAAGAACATGAGTATGACCACTAAAAACGGGAAAAGTGATGTGAAACTCTGGTCTTTATTTTGAATCGCCTCAATAATATATTCCAGTAATTTAGCGACAGAAACTTCCGTAGCCGCATTAATAGAAAAACCCAACAGGACAAGCAATGCAATGCCCCAAAACGGTTTTAAATAACTTAAAAGGCGAAGATAGACCTTAAAATCGTGCTTCACTAATAACCTCGGGTGGGTACTTTGGTACTGATATTAATATTTACAAATCCGAGCTGACCGGCCACGTCCATGACACGAATCACGTCCTGATGGCTGGCTTTTGCGTCAGCTGCAATGACAAACATTAAATCACGGCGTTCATTAGAAATCTGTTTAATTGCAGTATTTAAATCCGCGACTTCCTTACTGGCCAAGGATTGACCATTGACTGCGTAATGACCATTGGCATCCACAATCACTTCAACTTTCTGATCATAGCTTTTAGGCGGTACACCTTGCGCATCCGGCAAGGTCAGATTCATTCGGCTCATTTGGCTAAATGTCGTCGACAAAAGTAAAAAGACCAGAATAAACAGCAGACAATCAATCATCGGTGTCAGATTAATATGTACATCTTCCACCTGGTTGCGTTTGAATTTCATCATCCGCCTCCTAGCTGGCTTTTTGCATGTCTTGATCTATGTCTGCATGATTACGATAAAAAAGATCCGCATGAAACAAAGTCGCTTGCTGCTCAAGTTCAGCCACATATTCCTGAACAAGACGCTGAAAATAACGGTGCGCAAACAGTGCAGGAATTGCAATCAACATACCGGCTGCCGTGGTAATTAAAGCCTTGGAAATACCCGGCATCATCAATACCGGATCACTCCCGGTACCTACATCGATCATCAGGAAAGATTCAATAATCCCAAGTACAGTTCCCAATAAACCGAGTAAAGGCGCAACTGCACTCAAAGTTCCCAGAAAATTAATGTTTTTTTCCAGATAACCAATTTCCTGTGATGCCACCACTTCCATCTGTGCGCGAGCATACTGCTCACCTTGCTGCTTGCTGGCATAGCCTGCAGTAAATACCCGACCCAAAGTGCTTTGCTTTAAGGCCGCACTTTGATTCATTTTTTGCATGACTTGTGCTGTATTTTGCGAAGGCCCCATCAACAGTGTCAACGGAAGTACTGCATTCTTTTTCAGGCGAATCAGACGCTCGATCGAAATCGCCAGCATAAAGATAGAACACAAGACCAGGGGCAGCATAAGCCAGCCACCTGCTTTAACCAATTCCCACATCTAATTTATTCCCCAATAAAAAAAATATATAAATTATTCATCTTCTAAAATAGAAAGAATGCCATCCAGCTCTTCTAAAGAGTGATAGCTAATAACCAGTTTCCCTTTACCTTGCTTGTTATAGTCAATTTTAACATCTGCACTGAAACGCTCTGAAAGGCGCTGAGTCAATTGCTGAATATCCGGTGCTACAGCTTCTTTTACTTTTTCTTGTTTAGGTGTATTGAAATCACGGACTAACTGCTCGGTTTGACGAACAGACAGACTTTTTTCAATTACGATATCTGCAACTTTGAGCTGATCTTTAGCTTTTAAGGTTAAGATCGCACGTGCATGCCCCATATCCAGCAAACCCTGCTGCATAAAGTCTTTCACTTCTTCTGCCAGGCTAAGCAGGCGAAGTAGGTTACTCACTGTCGTACGCGCTTTACCCACGGTATCTGCAATCTCCTGATGGCTTAAGCCAAATTCTTCATGGAAACGTTGCAGAGCCATCGCCTGATCAATCGGATTCAGATCCTGACGCTGGATGTTTTCAATCAAGGCCAGTGCAATCGCAACCTGATCATTCAGATCACGTACAATCGCAGGAACCTCGGTCAAACCCGCCAGCTGTGCAGCACGCCATCGACGTTCACCCGCAATAATCTCGTATGGATAGCGTTCATCGTCAACCGGACGGATCACGATGGGCTGCATGATGCCATGCTTTTCAATCGATGCCGCCAGTTCCTGCAAATCCTGCTCGTTAATATAACGGCGCGGCTGATATTCACCGCGCTTGAGCAAGTTCACATCGATCTGTTTTAGCTGACCATGGTCAAGACCTTGAGCTTCGAGTTGTAATTTTTCTTTTTGAATTGAGCCTAGCAAGGCATCCAAGCCACGACCTTTGGCGAGTCCACGTTTCTTGACGGTCATGCTTTACTTCCTTTTTTCACTTTGCTTTTCTTTAATACTTCAGCTGCCAGATTTAAGTAAGCAACCGCACCCTTTGAGCTTTTTTCAAAATAAATCACCGGCAAACCGTGTGCTGGCGCTTCAGCCAGACGAATATTTCGTGGAATTACGGTTTCATACAGTTTTTTACCGAAATATTGTTCTAATTCTTCAGAGACATCACGGGTTAAGGCATTACGTGCATCGTACATGGTGCGTAATACACCGACAATTTGCAGGTCCGGATTCAATGCTTGCTGAATCCGATCGATGGTTTGGGTTAAATCCGCCAGACCTTCCAGTGCATAATATTCACATTGCATTGGAATCAGCACACCATCCACGGCTGCCAAAGCATTGACAGTAATCAGGCTTAAACTTGGTGCACAGTCGACAATGATATAGTCAAATGAAGATTCAATTTCCTGCAATGCATCCCGCAAAATGAACTCGCGCCCTTCCTGTTCTGCAATCGCCAACTCAACCCCGGCCAGATCACGGTTTGCCCCAAGAACCTTGTAGCCGACTTCCGCCTTAGAGATCGCCGTTTCAATCGGCACTTCACCCAGCAACACATCAGTGACCGAATAAAGTAGGTCATTCTTCTGAATGCCAGACCCCATGGTCGCATTGCCTTGCGAATCCATATCGACCAGCAAAACACGTTTTTTTAACACAGCTAAAGATGCCGCCAAATTTACTGCGGTTGTGGTTTTACCTACACCACCTTTTTGGTTTGCAATCGCAATAATTTGTGCCATGTTGCCCCCAATCCCTTTAAAAATCTTAAATACGTTTTAATAGAAGTAAATGACGCTGTTCGTCTAAGCGCGGAACTTTAAGTTCAATAATCTCACAACTAAATTCATTTTTTAAAGTAGCAACTTCATCTTCAGGAATTAAGCCTTTCATTGAGGCAATAATCGTTTGTTCGTGCATATATGGCTTAGAAGCATCGACAAAGTCTGTTAATGATGCAAAGGCACGACTGGTAATCACATCAAATTGACCCAGCTCATTGATGCTGTCTTCGTTTTCTACACGCGTTTGCACGGCAATGACATTTTTAAGTTTCAGGTCAGCAATAAACTGCTTGAGGAAACGAATTTTTTTACCGTTAGAATCCAGTAATACACATTCACGCTCAGGCTGACATAAAGCAATGATCATGCCCGGCATACCACCACCTGTGCCGATATCCAGTAATCGACCCGCTGGAAGATCTTTCAGAATGCTCAGACTATCGAGCAGATGCTTGACCAGCATTTCTTTAGGATCACGGATTGCAGTCAAATTGTATGCTTTGTTCCACAGCACCAAAGCATCCTGATACTTGAGTAATAAATTTAAAGCTTCATCAGATAGCTCTAAACCCAAAGCCTGGCTACCCTGCTTTAGTTCTTGAAAAAACATGTGCATAAACAATCTACGCTCGAAAAAGTTAGGTGGAAGTATACCGTTTTCTCTATATTGGCACAGTAGGCAGTGCTTAGCGAATATTCACTTAAGCAAACTTCCCTTCACGGATCGCCGTATCCAGTGCCGTTAAACGCTCTGGGGTTCCTACGTCAACCCAAATGCCTGCCAGTTTAGAAGCTGCAACCTGCTGATTCTGCATTGCTGCTTTTAGCAACGGAGCCAAAGGACGTTTGCCAGTCTCTAAGACTTGGAACATCTTCGGATCAAGTACGGATACACCACTAAAAGTCAGGTTCTCACCTCCGACTTGCTGATCAAAGGTATAAGCTTTACCTTCTGCAAGCGTGAAATCACCCTCTGGGTGTTGTTCAGGGTTCTGCACAAGTACGAGATGCGCCAAATTATCCTTTAGATCAATATCCAGTAAAGGGGCAAAATCCATCGTGGTCCAGACATCACCATTTAACAGAATAAAAGGTTCATCACCGAGTAGCGGCAAGGCATTAATGATTCCACCAGCGGTTTCCAGACCTTCACCCTCATGTGACCAAAGGATGTGTACACCAAATTGTGAACCATCGCCCAAAGCTTCTGCGAGTTTTTCACCGAGCCAAGCCGTATTGATGACAATTTCAGTAACACCGATCGCAGCCAGTTTCTCTATATGCCAGACAATTAAGGGCTTGCCCCCAACTTCCAGCAAAGGCTTTGGCGTATGCAGCGTTAGCGGCCGCATACGATTACCGAGTCCTGCGGCCAAAATCATCGCTTTCATTTAGGCAGCCACCTCATATGACCCATATTTAGCTTCAAAGGCTGGCATGACTCGGTCACGCATAAACTGCATGAATGGCTGAAGTTCAGTATAAGCTTTTGATTCCTCGAGCAGATACCACATCACACGTGGTAAATCTTTGAGATAACCCGACTTGCCATCACGTTCAAATAGGCGCACAAAAATACCGAGGATCTTGATATGACGCTGAATCGCCATCATGTCGGCATCTTTTTTAAACTGTTCAAAGTCACGGCCTTCTTTAGCAGATGTTGGCAATAACTCATAGAAATTTTTGAACCAGCGATACACACGGTCGGCATTCCACTGCACATAGGCATCGCGGGTAATCGAGATCAAGTCATAAGTATCTGCACCAATCACAGCATCCTGAAAATCAATCACACCGAGTTCGGTTTCATTGTCGATTTTCATCAAGTTACGACTATGGAAATCCCGATGCACGATCACCTGTGGCTGTGCCAATGCGGCATTCGCCAAAATCGCAAAAGTGCGTTTGATCAAGGCGCTTTCTGATTCAGTCAGTTGAACCTTTAACGCTGGCAGCATCCAGTCAGTCAGCAATTCCATTTCTGAGATCAGTTTTTCATAAGAATATGCTGGGAAATGCCCTTCTTCAGCAATCGATTGCAGCTGAATGAGCTGTTTAAAACTTTGTTCATAATAGGCATCTACAGTCTCGTCATTCAGCAGATTCGACAGCAATACATCACCAAAGTCTTCGAGCAGTAAAAAGCCATTTTCCAAGTCTTTTGCCACGATATGCGGAACACGCACGCCATGTGCATCAAAAAACTCATCTATCGTCACAAAAGGCACACAATCTTCTTTTTCTGGTGGTGCATCCATCAGCATAAATGTTTTATTATTCAGTTTGATTCGTGCATAACGACGGAAGCTGGCATCACCTGCTAAAAAATGAGTTTCAAATTGATCTGAACCGAGTACAGAGGCAATCCAAGATTGTATCAATTGTTCGCGTTGTGTATTCATTTGCAATTAATTCTAATACAGGCTGAGTTTTTAAAGTGCTAAGTGTAGCTACTTATCAACTTTTTCTCTATGATGCGACAATAATTAATTGCGATAAAAGCATGATTGGTTAATGAGACAAATGAAGCATCACTTTAAAATAAATCCTCTAGCGACTGCGATCTTAACCCTTTTATGTGGCAGCTCAGCCTCCGGCTATGCTGCATCAAATGTCTCGTCCGATGTAAATGCAGAACAACTCAAACAGCGCATAAATGAGACCTATCCAGGTGAAGCATTCTTTTCGCAATACTATGTCGACAAATCCTCAGCTGAAGCACAGCAGCGGCAGGAAAAATACTTAAGTTCGGCTTATTGTGAAGGCACCTGGGTGACCCCGATTGCCCCAGATGCAGCAACCGTTGCGCCAGATCAGGCTACATCTACCATTACTGCAGATTATGGACACTACAATCCAGCAGGTGACTCTTATTTAGAAGGCAATGTCATCATTGACCAGCAAGGTCGCCAGATTCGTGCTGAACGCGTAACGATTGATCAAACCCAGACCTATGCCAAAGCAGAAGGTCGGGTAGAACTTGCTCAGGGTGGCCTGCTCTCACAAAGTGATGATATTAATTATAATTTAAAGACCCAAGAAGGCGACCTAAATAACAGCTTCTATATTGCCGAGCAGCAACATGCGCATGGTCGGGCAGAAAAGATCGCCAAAACCTCGACCGAGACGGTAGAACTGGAAAATGCGACCTATACCACCTGTCCACCTGAGCAAAAACCAACCTGGAAAATCCAGGCAGAAAAGATCAAGCTGAACCAGGAAACTGGACGTGGTGAAACCCGCAATACCAAGCTATATGTTAAAGATGTTCCGGTCTTGGCAGTTCCCTATTTCAACTTCCCGATTGATGACCGCCGCACTACCGGTATTCTGACGCCGACATTTGGCTTTACCAATGATGGTGGTCTGGAACTGGGTGTTCCGGTTTACCTGAATTTAGCGCCGCAATATGATGCGACGATTACGCCGCGTTATATTGGCGATCGTGGTACGATGTTAGACGGTGAGTTTCGCTATCTGACTGAAAATTATGGTGAAGGCCGTATTTGGGGAGGTTATTTACCTTCCGATGAAAGCTATAGCGATGAAGACCGTAAAAGCCTGCATTTCTTACATAACTGGCAGATCAATAATCAACTATCAACCAACCTTGAATATAACTACGCTTCAGACAAAGATTACTTTGCCGATCTGGATAATAACCCGAACTCTAAAACTGACCTGAACTTACGCCGTGCCTGGGAAGTCAATTATAAAAATGGTATTCCTGGCTTAAAGGCACAATTCAAAGTCGAAGACTTCCAAACCCTAGATCCAACCGTACTGGATGAAGATCGTCCTTATGCACGTCTGCCGCAGCTTTTAGTCAATTACAAAACTGGCAATCCATTGGGATTACAGCTTGAGTTTAATAACGACACAGCATATTTCCAGAAGGATCTGAGAAATTTCGCTGATACTGATCCAACGGGTGAGAAGGTATATCAACCGAGTGGTACACGGATCTATAATGACTTTTCCGTGCGTTATAATCATTTTACCCCGTGGTCATTCTTCATTCCTCAGGCGACTGTACGCAACATCAATACTTTCTATGATGAAAAAACCCAAAGCCGTAGCGCGTCTAGTGAAAATAATTCAATTGTGGTGCCACAATTCACGCTGGACACCGGCTTAATTTTTGAAAAAGAAGGTACGTATCTACAGACCTTAACGCCTCGTCTGTTCTATGCGTATTCACCTTATGAGAACCAGCAGAATCAGCCAAACTTTGATTCAGTCGTCGCTTCGATTAATTATGATCAACTTTTCAGTGCGCGTCGCTTTTATGGTAATGACCGCCTGGAAGACAATAACTTTGCCTCCTTAGGTCTGAGCTATAGCCTATTTAATGAAGAAGGTCTGGAGCGCCTGCGTGCCAGCGTTGGACAGAGCTTTTTCTTTGAAGATCGCCGTGTAACGTTGGAAAATGATGCAGATGAATTCGACCGTGAAAGTCATACTGGCCCTGTAATTCAACTGACCAGCCAGCTGTCAAATAATGTTCACGTTAATCTGAACTCAAGCTGGATGTCGAATGGATCGAATGCCCAACGAGATTTGCAGGTTTATTATACCGGTGAGCAAGGCAATCTTTATAACCTAGGCTATTTCTATCGCAAAGATATTCCGAACCGTCAAAAGAGCTATGATCATGTGGTGGGTTCATTTATCCAGCCGATTGCCAACAACTGGCGTCTGGTTGGACATGCCCAGTTTGACCTCGACAATAGTGTCGCACGGGAATATTTACTTGGCGTGAACTATGAGTCATGCTGTTGGGGAGTTTCTGTTTACGGTCGCTCATATTACAATGACTTAGACGACGTTAATGATTCAAGCGTCAAAGCCAAACGCGCTATTATGGCCGAAGTCAGCCTGAAAGGCTTAGGTGGGTTAAGCAGCAAACTCACCTCATTACTAGAAAATCGTATTCTAGGTTTTAACAATATCAATCAAACTTGGACAGAACGTTAATGAAGACAAAACAGTTAAAACAAATTTTTAAAGCAACCGCACTTGCGCTATGCCTTTCTTCAGCGATGACGACTTTTGCTGTTGCCCAACCTAAAGATGAAGTTGTAGCTGTAGTCGACAATAGTATCATTCTACGTAGTGACCTGGCTCAAGGTGTAGCCGAAATCTCACATCAGCTGCAAAAACAGAAAAAGGCAGTTCCACCACAACAATATCTTGAGCAACAAGCTTTAGAGCAACTGATTATTCGTCAGGCACAGCTTGAACAAGTTAAACGTTATAATATTCGTCCAGATGAAAAAGCTTTAAATGAAGCCGTCCTGAAAGTTGCCCGTGATTCTGGTTCACCGAGTCTGGAAGCATTCCAGCAGAAACTGGATGCCATGGCGCCCAATACCTATGCTTCTTTACGTAACCGTATCGCTGAAGATTTAGCCCTGAATCGTTTACGTCAACAAATCGTGACTTCACGTATTCAAATTACAGATCAAGATGTTAAAAACTTCCTAAATACCCCGCAAGGTCAAGCTTTGCTTGGCAGTCAGGTCCATGTACTGCATTTACGGGTAAGCGGTGAAAATGCTGAACAAATTGCAACAAAGGTAAAGCAAGAATTAAATAGCAGCAATGACATTCAGGCGATCAGCAAAAAGTACAGCACTGGCGGCGTTAAAGTCGAAGCTGCTGATATGGGTGTGAGAAACCTGTCAGAAATTCCAGCAGAACTGGCTGCACGCGTGACCACCCTGCAACCAGGTCAAACTTCTGAACTGATTCCTGTCGCTGATGGTGTACATGTTCTGAAGCTCTTGGAACGTAAAGGTGGCGAACAGAAAGCCCTTGTTCCTCAATATTTAACACGACACATTCTGATTCAACCGTCTGAAGTGGTCAGTCCTGAAAATGCCAAACAAATGATTGATAGTCTGTATAACCGCCTCAAACAAGGTGAAGATTTTACTGTTTTAGCTTCAACGTTCTCCAATGATACTGGCTCGGCTCGTGATGGCGGAAGTCTTGGCTGGGTTAGCCCAGGGGTAATGGTACCTGAATTTGAACAGCAGATGAAAAGCACCCCAGTAGGTCAGTTCAGTAAACCATTTCAATCCCAGTTTGGCTGGCATATTCTGCAAGTGAGTGAAACACGCCAACAAGATATGACACAGGAATATCAGGAACGTATGGCTCGCCAATTGCTTGGTGAACGTCAATTTGATGCCGAATTAGATAGCTGGTTACGTGAAACGCGCAATAATGCTTATGTAGAAATCAAAGATCCTCAACTGGATCCTAAACGTAACCGTTAAGCCTTACCATAATCCTAAAAAGCCAACGACATCTCGTTGGCTTTTTATTTAAAAAACTTAAAACGTACAGATATAAAAAAACCTCTCATATAGAGAGGTTTTTTAATTTTCAAACTCGATTAACGATTGTTTTCATCGTCTGAAGAGTCTTCAAATTTAGTGTCGTTGTCAAAACCAGTGCCTTGACCACCAAAGCCAGCACCTTGACCACCGAAGCCACCTTGACCACCGAAGCCGGCACCTTGACCACCAAAGCCGCCTTGACCACCAAAGCCACCGCCTTGACCGCCGAAGCCACCTTGACCACCGAAGCCGCCACCTTGACCGCCAAAACCACCTTGACCACCGAAGCCGCCAGCACCTTGACCGCCACCAAAGCCACCTGCAGCACCTTGACCACCGAAGCCCGCACCTTGTGGACCAGCAGGCGCGCCAGCAGGACGTGGATTACGTGCAGGTACTACAGTTGAAATTGCATGCTTATAAACCATTTGGCTTACTGTATTTTTTAATAAAACCACGTATTGGTCAAAAGATTCGATATGACCTTGTAATTTAATACCGTTTACCAGGAAGATAGATACTGGGATACGTTCCTTACGGAGAGAATTCAAGAATGGATCTTGTAAAGTTTGACCTTTAGACATGTTATAACTCCAAAAAAATTAAAAATCAGCGCAAAAACTATCTCTATTTTTCAATTAAAAATTATAAAAAAGATAGTCCCTAAATTTTGCTTTATCCGTGACAGTTTCGCAAGTCTTCTTGAGCCTGCTGTAGCGTAAAATATGTTGTAAATTTATGCTTTTCTTGCAAAGACCTTAACCACGTATATTGACGTTTTGCAAGTTGTCGTGTCGCAAATAAAGCTTTATCCTCCATTTCCCGTTGCTTTTCCTTGGTTTTATCAGCATTTTTTAAGAATTCTATAGCCTGACGATAACCCACTGAACGTATAGAAGGTAAATTTTCATTAAAATCGTATTTTTCAATTAAATTCAAAACTTCATTTAAAAAACCGCTTTTCCACATAATTTCCAGACGTTGTTCAATACGCCCATGTAATTCTAACCGATCTGGCATCAGCGCATAATTATGGAAACTGTAACGATATGGTAAGTTTTTAGGTTGTTCTGCCTGTAGTTTTGTAATCGGCTCACCAGTCAATTTAAAAACTTCCAAGGCCCGAATAATGCGCTGCTTGTCGCTGACCTTGAATTTTTCACCGGCAATCGGATCAACTGCACATAATTCTGCATAAACAGCCTCCCAACCTTCCTGCTCACCCTTGGCTTCAATCCCTGCCCGAATAGCATAGTCTGCGCTCGGTAAATTATCTGACAAGCCTTCAAGCAAGGCCTTAAAATACAGCATGGTTCCACCAACCAGAATCGGGGTTTTACCACGCGCATGAATATCATCAATTAAACGACAAGCATCTTCGACAAAGTTTGCCGCAGAATACACTTCAAGTGGACTGATAATATCAATCAGATGATGCGGATAGCGCGCCAATTCTTCTTTAGAAGGCTTGGCTGTACCAATGTCCATTTCCCGATAAATTAGCGCAGAATCGACCGAAATCAGCTCAAAATTTCCTTGCTCATATAGCTCACATGCCAAAGCGGTTTTACCACTTGCAGTTGGCCCCATTAAATTGATGACCGGCAATTGATTGGACATGTAAAACTACTCTCCTCGAGCAAAAAGTTTATCTAGTTGAGCCAATGGAAAGGCGCGCCAAGTCGGACGGCCATGATTACATTGACTGGCAAATTCGGTTTGCTCCATCTGGCGCAATAAAGCATTCATTTCCGACAGGCTTAAAATACGGTGCGCTCGCACTGCACCATGACAGGCCATGCCTGCCAGAATCTGGTCACGCTTCTGCAATAGGCTTTGCGCCTGATCACCCGGATCTAAATCATTCAATAATTCAGGAATCAGGGCATCAAAATCGGCCTTGTGTAGAATAGCCGGTACACCACGTACGATAACTTGCTCATCACCATACTGATCAATTTCCAGACCCAAACGTGCGAGTTGCTCTTTCAGCTCTTCTACCCGCATCGCCTGCATCCGTCTAATGTTTACGACCTTTGGAATCAATAGTTGCTGTGACGTCCAGAATTCAGGTTTATCCCAGGCTGATTTCATTTGCTGCAAAACAATACGTTCATGCGCCGCATGCATATCGACAATAATCAGACCTTCGGTATTTTGTGCCAGAATGTAGATACCATGTAATTGGGCAATGGCAATGCCCAATGGATGCTCATCCACTTTGGCCTTTACATGTGTCTGAAAAGACTGCTCAGGACTAAATACTTCGGTTTCCGAACTTTCTCTGAGCGGTGCTAAATAACTTTGCAAGGCATTATTCAGCTGCTGTGAACCAGAATAAGATTTACGGTAATCTTGGGAATAATGCACTGTTTGTGGACCTGAAGATGCAAAATCGGTCAGCACATCTGAAGTTTCATTTTCACTTAAGGCAGATGTCGTTCTCACCACCTGTGGCTGAGAATGCGCAGTCTGATGCAGGCTGAACTGTTCCTGATAACGCGGTTGCGGGGCCGTCAAGCCAGGCTGCTCATCCTGTTTCATTGCCTCGGCTAAATCTGCAGTTGCGGTCTGGAATTGTGCCAACGTTTCTTTGGCATAATGCCGTACGAACTCATGTACTTCACGTTGATTCAGGAAGCGAATTTCATGCTTGGTCGGATGGACGTTTACATCCACATTTTCTGGATCAACTTCTAAAAACAGTAAATAAGCCGCATGCTGATGCCCATGCAGGATGCCGTCATAGGCCATCCGTAAGGCATGGGAAATGGTTTTGTCTTTGACAATCCGGCCATTTACATAGACATACTGCAAATCAGCCTGTGCACGTGCATCTGAAGGATGGCCAAGCCAGCCAGACAAATGCATGTTGATACTGTCTGCATCCATCCAGTAGGCATTTTCAGTAAACTGGCGGCCAAGCAATTGCTGTACCCGCTGAAAACGCAAAGCGCCGCTATCCGCCACGGGTAAATTCAGTTTGATGCTTTCATTATGTTCTAGCACAAAACGGATATCAAAATGCGTCAGTGCCATACGGCGCACAATTTCTTCGATATGACCAAATTCAGTGCCCGGTTTTTTCAGGAATTTACGCCGTGCAGGCACATTAAAAAACAAATCCTGAACCCGGATATGCGTCCCTTTTGAAGCCGCGACCGCTTGAATTTCCTGATGATCAAAAGCCGTGCCATTGACTTCGACCTGATAACCGATGCCCTCGTCACTTTGACTGCTGATCATGGTCAGGCGTGAAACTGCTGCTATCGACGCCAGTGCTTCGCCACGAAAGCCCAGACTGCTAATCGCATACAGCTCATCAACACTCTGGATTTTGCTAGTGGCATGACGCATCACTGCCAGCGGTAAATCCTCATGATGAATTCCGCGTCCATTGTCGATGATTTCAATTAAAGTACTGCCACCCTGTTCGACCCGAATGATCAGTTCCGTCGCACCCGCATCAATCGAGTTTTCCAGTAATTCCTTGACCACAGAAGCCGGACGTTCAATCACCTCACCTGCGGCAATCTGGTTGGCAAGTGCAGGATCAAGGGCACGAATACGGCGCAGACTTAAATCATTCGACATGTGAAAATTGACGCTCCAGAGCCTCTCGTAAAGCAAGATTCGATGAAATCAGGCTTGCAGTACGGGTAAGTTCATCTTCAGATTTTAAAATTTCAATAATCAGGTCAGCTTGCGGAATTTCATCACCACCTTTAGATGGCCATTCAAATAAAAATAGCGCATTCGGTGTTTCCAGGTAATCCCGGATGCCCATCAGTTCCAGTTCATACGGATCATTCAGACGATACAAGTCAAAATGAAAAATATCCTGACCATTAATTTGATAGGGTTCGACCAGCGTATAAGTTGGACTTTTCACTGAACCTTTATGACCCAGCTGTTGCAAATAATAACGTGTTAACGTCGTTTTTCCTGCCCCTAGGTCACCAATCAGATACACGACCCCCGCAGGGAAATTCTCCGCCAGAACCTTGGCTAGTTTTTGGGTATCGTCTTCATGATTTAAAGTGACATTAAATGAATAAGGCATATTACTCACGACATGATGCAAAAGAATAAATATGATAGCATCGCCACGCTTTAAAAGCCTATTCACCCGTGTGAGAAACTGTATTTTTTCACAGCATCTGTTCCTTAAGAGGTTAATCTGCCTGCCATGCAACCAACTGTTGAATTTAACCCGCCCATGCTCAATGGGGTCAGTGCCAGTAAAGTATTTTTGCCAGCCAGTCCGGATGCGTCCCTGACAGTTTTTGCTTATTTATGCACACAATTCGCGCATATCACAGCAGATGAATGGCAGTCCCGTTTCAACGAAGGTCTGGTCTATGATGCTCAGGGCAATCAATTAACCACAGAAAGTCCATTTCAGGCTAATAGCCATTGTTACTATTATCGCTTTTTGGCACATGAAGTGCATGTTCCTTTTCAACATCAGATTTTATTTGAAAATGAGCATTTCATGGTGGTCGATAAACCGCATTTTTTGACTATGAGTCCGACCGGACAATATGTGCAGGAAACGCTATTGGTTCGGCTTAAAAAACAAACCGGCAATGAGCATTTAACGCCCATTCACCGGCTGGATCGTGAAACGGCAGGTGTTGTCCTGATATCCAAATGTGTGGAATCACGTGGCCTGTACCAGCAGTTATTTGCTACACGGCAGGTGCAAAAAACCTATTATGCGATTGCGGGCTATCAACCTGATTTAAAATTTCCATTGATCACGCGATTAAGAATGGAAAAGGGACAGCCCTTTTATACCATGCACGTGTTAGACGGAACGCCAAATAGCGAGACGGCGATTGACCTGCTGGAACATAATACAGAATGGGCTAAATATGAGTTGAAACCGCATACTGGCAAACAGCACCAATTACGGGTGCACTTGAATCATCTGGGTATTCCGATCCGTCATGATCCCTTTTATCCACAGGTAGCGCACAAGGCGGAAGATGATTTTTATGCACCTTTAAGTTTATTGGCCAAACATATTCAATTCATCGATCCGATCACGCAGAAAAGCATGAATTTCAGCTCGCAACTTGAATTGACACTGTAAATCGCTTGTCATTACAGATTATTTTCTAAAATCGGTCGCTTTAAGATTGAATTTCAAACGTAATTGATTAGAATAAAGGCGAAAAGTTAAGTAATTTAAAGCTTTAAAAATATTATGAGAAAAACTGAAGTTTATCAAATTCGCTTGGACTCGCAAGAGAAGAAACAAGCCTTTGCGGTATTTAAGCAATTGGGGATTACGCCAGCTCAGGCCGTGCGTCTTTTTTTCAAGCAGGTGGTGATTACCAAATCGATCCCCTTCTCGATTGAAAACCAGAATATCAACCTAGAACAACTGATTCGCCTGCGCAAGCTAAAACAAAATGAAGCGAAAACCGAGCAAAATGCGCTTTCCAGTTCTGCCCTGAATCTGCTGGATGATCAGGATATCCAGCTGGATGATGATCATCTTGATTTATTTGAAGAACTGAATGCCATTTTGGGTGAAAGCGACAAAATTTAACATTGTTGCATTTCCGAACAATTTCTAAAGCCTGCCACTCCCAAACTTTGCTATGCTTGATGCTGATAATCAATAAAAAATTAGCATGGAGTATGCAATGCTCGTACGACGCGCCCAGTCAGCAGACCTGAATCAGCTGGCGGTATTATTTGATGAATATCGACAGTTTTATGGTACGTCTTCCAATCCTGAACTCTCTTACCAATTTTTAAAACAGCGTTTTGAAGATGGGCAAACCGTCATTTTCATTAATACCAAAGATGATACTTTTACCGGCTTTATTATCCTGTATCTGGGTTTTTCTTCAGTGGCCTGCTCGACCTATTATATTCTGGATGATGTCTATATCACCCCGGTTTTTCGGCGTCAGGGCGCAGCCAAACAACTGATTGATACCGCGATTTTGTTTGCCAAACATGAACAGGCCTTAAGAATCACCCTGGAAACCCAAAAGAATAATTATCAATCGCATAAATTGTACGAATCCATGGGATTTATCAAGGATGATGAATTTCAGACCTATCACTGTTTCCTGAAATAAGCTCTATTTTTTTAATCATATTCCAAGCGAATAAAAAATTTATTATTCTGAGCGGAATTTGGCCTGCGCCACCTGTTCTGCATTTAAATACAACCATTCTCCTTCAGCCAGTTCAGGCAAGGCCAAAGCACCAATCTGTGCACGATGTAGCTGTTCAACTTTATTACCTACGGCAGCCAGCATGCGCTTTACTTGATGATAGACCCCTTGATGAATGGTCATTTGCAGACGATTTTCAGCCAATCGAGTCACTTCAGTAGCCGCAAAAATACCTTTTTCATTTCTCAATTCGACACCTTGTTCTAGTTGCTGAATCTGTTCATCCGTGACTGGATCCGCAGTTTGCATCTGATAAACTTTGGCGACATGCTTTTTCGGATGGGTGAGCGCTTGCAGAAACTGTCCATCATCGGTCAGCAATAATAGTCCAGTGGTATCCTGATCCAGACGTCCCACACACTGAATCCCCCGATTCAGCAGAATGTCATCAAACAGGTCAAATACACTAAAATGATGCGTCGCCTGATGCGAACACTCATAGCCTTGTGGTTTATTTAAGGCGATATACACTTTTTCCCGATAGGTATGACTTTTCCCATAAACCTCGAAATTTAAGTGATTTAAATCCAGGTTATATTTAGGATTGTCAATCACTTCATCTTGAATTGAAACAGCACCATTTTTAATCAGTTGCTGACAATGCTTGCGGGAGCCGAAACCTTGTGACTGCAACATTTTTTCCAATAGCATCTGTTTATACCTGTATCGAGTGAAGACCTGTGCATTCTATCCTGAAACAGTCATGAATTTGGTTTCTTCCGCTGTTTTCTAGGTATCATGCGTTGAAAAGCTCTACAATAGCTTTATTTTTCACTCTATCTCTCCCCCTTATGTCGCAACTTGATTTGAATCTGATTGTTCTTTTGGTTTTACTGGCTTGCGGTATTTTCAGTCACAATAGTGCCGTCACCATTGCTGCAGCGGTATTAATTGTTTTAAAAATCACACCTCTCAGCAGTTTATTGCCTTATGTACAGGCGCACGGTTTAAATATCGGCATTATTATTCTGACCATTGGTGTTCTGACACCAATTGCTAGTGGCAAAATTTCAGGGGAAAGTATTCTCAAATCTTTCCTGAGCTGGAAGTCTTTGCTGGCAATCGCGATTGGGGTCTTTGTCGCTTGGCTGGGAGGACGTGGAGTAAAGCTGATGTCCAATCAGCCAGATGTAGTGGCCGGACTGTTATTAGGCACAGTAGCAGGTGTAGCAGTATTACGCGGTGTTCCAGTCGGTCCTTTAATTGCGGCTGGGATTTTATCCTTATTGATTAGTACACAATAATGTTCAAATCATCAGCGCCCTTTACCAGTATGCAAAGATTTCTCAAAAATAATCATATAACGGGAAATATGCAGATCGCCCGATGATTATCTTGCGCTAATCTCTAACGCAGTACGTCAGGCTTGCTCAGAAGATACTATCAAATCAACGGAATATTTATTAATTCGATCTTTCAAAATTCAAGCAAAGGAAAGTGAATGATTTTTAAAAGCGGTGACCTGATAAAAATCAGAAATTCAATAAATGACACCTACCAGTCTAATCTTTCAAAGCATAGACCAAACTTTCTACCATCTGACCATTTTCCAAATATACTTTAACCGGAATACGTTGATATTCATCGCCTTCAAATACATCCAGCTCATTCCAATATTTAGGGAGATTCTCGGATATGAATACATAACCGGTAACAGTCTCTCCCGAATCACTGAGCTGAATACCCGGACTGCCCAGCTCAGCACCCCAACCGCGCTGCTGCAAATGCCCACGAATATAACCGGCTTTCCAGCTTCCCCCAATCCGTTCCATCACATGGGCATTGGGTTGCTGCGGACGAAGCGTGCCGTATACGAATAAACTGTGCATCTTAAGAACTCTTAAACATCATTTTGATGATTACTCTACAAATAGTAGTGCTAGACGCACCTGGTCATAAGCCATTTTAGGCGTAGTCAATTCCACAATCGGACGCAACTTAATAGAACCGTCATCATTAAAATGCTCCGAGTTTTGACGCTTGGTCAGGCGTTTATAAATCTTGCGAACCTGCTCCACCACTTCCTCACCCGGATGTGCCAGCGAGATATCCAGCCCCTGCTCTTTATGCAAACGCCCCAAATGATTGATGATGGTTGCCGGGGTCAAACCACGTTCAGTCGCGATATCGGCAATTTCATAACCTTCTTCAAACAGTTCACGCGTTTCGTCTAGCGTTGCAGCGGCATAGCTTTGCTTACCCCCATTCTTGGAAATTTTCTTCTCATTGCGCTGGATTTCAACTTCATTCAAAGTCCCGCCACAATGTCGGATAAAGGCCTTATGCTGTGCCGTCAAATCGACATTTTCAAAATTCGCTTCGGCTTCATCAGAAAGTTCTTGAAAACGGCGATCGGCTTTAATTGCCAGACTATCGAGTTCCAAAGCCTGCTCATTAAAACCTTTTAATCGTAGGCCATTTAAGCTTTTCAAACGGGACAACGCGACATAGCCCTGTCCTTTTTCAAAAGTATGGCTCAGGTCAATCTCGGCAGCTTCCAGGGTCATGCCTTGTGATTTATGAATGGTAATCGCCCAGGCCAGACGCAATGGAATCTGCTGGAAACTGGCAATGGTTTTACCGGCCTCATTGTCTACCGACCAGGTTTCAGGCTCAACCACCAATGTAGTGCCATCGGTCAGTTTGACTTTAGGCAGCACACCATATTCATCATCTTCTTCAAAACTGATCACTTCGCCCAAACTGCCGTTGATATAACCCATATCAAAGTTGTTTTTCACAAACATGACTTTGGCATGTTTTTTCAGGGTTAAGGCTTCAGGCGCTCGCACTGACGATTTTAAAGTCTCGATCAGCTTTTCATTGCCATCACACTGCGCATCAAACTGGCGCGGATCATTGTCAATTTCATTCAGATGTTTAAAGTTAATACTGTCCACATCCATATTATGCGTATACAGGCGCGTATAGGTATCACCAATTTCTTGATGTCGCGTGGCCTGTAAAGCAGTGCGGTGTTCATGCCTAATCGCCTGCGCACGGATCGCATTCAGAATGTCATTCAAATAATCATTGCCCTGACGATGCTGCTCAGTTAGGTAGCAAACGCGAAACTTGGCTTCGACCCAAGCATCCGACATAAAGCAGAATTTGTCGCGGTTGCGCTCATCATTTTTACCGACTGGCGGTAACTGGAAAAAGTCCCCTGCTACAATCACCTGAATACCACCGAAAGCTTCATCACTTTCCTTGAAATATTTCAATACCTGATTGACCAGATTCAGCTGCTTGGCATGCAGCATTGAAATTTCGTCAATAATCAGGACTTGCGCATTTTCCAGATGTTCTTTTAAGTATTTGCGCTCTTTCATCCGCTTTAAGTCTTCTTCAGACAAAAAGTCTTTAATGCCAATGCCTGCCCAGGTATGAATAGTCATACCATTCATGTGTGTGGCTGCAATACCGGTCGATGCGGTAATCGCGACGGCGACCTTACGTGCCTTTAAATAATTAATATATTGATTCAGCGTATAGGTTTTTCCTGCACCGGCAGAACCGGTTAAAAAGACATTTTCTCCTGCTTTGAGTAACTTAAGGGCAGTTTCCTGTTTCATAAGAGCAATACCGTAAAAGAACGGCTATAGCCTAACGATTTTTAGCGGAAAAGTTAAGCGTCATGGAGGAAAACAAGCTGTATTGAACTGTCAGGCCTGCAAGTTGAGCCAGTTAATAAAATGCATGGCGATATTACTGTATTCAGCTTCTGCTTTCTGGTTATTCGGATATTCCAGCTGATCAAAAATCACCTGTCCATTCACCAATTGACACCCCAAGATCAAGGGTAGACGCACAGCCGGATGAGACATACGAAAGGCCACATACTGCCCTTCCACAATTTGCTGAGCATAGCTTGCCGCCAGACAGTTCCTGAAAATTTTAGATTCCTCTAAAATCCGCTCCAAAGTTTTAAGCTCTTCAAAACGCCAGTTGAAATACAGTAAAAATGAAACCTGAGTGATTGGTGTCCAGTTCACCAGTGCAAACTGTTTTTTCAGCTTGGCGATCATTTCCTGCTTTTGAATCTGATCATGCCAGACGACCGCCTGATTAAACAAACTGGTCCAGCTCAGGTTTTTCGGTATTTCTGTATGGCTGGAAAAATACTCTACCAGATAGTCACGCACATAACTGTCAAATAGCGACTCACGTACATGCCCGCTTTGCAAATAAAACAGCTGCCTGAACTCAGTAAAAGGAATGCGATAGCGGTGCAGAACATTATAGAAATCACGATTCTGCTGGCTTTGAGGCTGAATATACACCAGAACCTCATCGGGTAAATGCGCCGTAATTTTATATAAATGCTGCATATAAGCCTGCATCATCCGGCTCAAGTTCAGATAAACCTTTTTAGTCAGCTGATCATCCATTTTAACCACATTGCGCAGCAGCTCCATCCATTCGTCCAGATACAGAATTGAAGGGCTAATCGCAATCCGCTGATCCTCAATCGATTGGCGTGTGCCTTTTAATACCACCGCCTGATTATACTGATGCTGAAACCAGTCATGCTGGATTGCATATTCATGCATGCTATGAATAAACAGTCGCGCCGAGACATATTGAAAATATTGCAAAGTCGCCAAAATAATCTGGGGATGAATATGATGGCTGTCTACAAAACTTAAGGCAGTTACTGCAACGCGTACACTGCTATGCTGGATATTATTACTGATCCAGTCCAGTACCTCGGCCGGTTGCTTGAAGATCCAGTTCACGGCACGATGACAATCAAATAGTGGCAATCGGGCTACTTTTTTCTGCCATAAATACGGATGATTTTCCAGGAAATTCCGTTTGGATAATAAATCATCCCAATGCCACACGTCCCGGTTCATCAATCGGACAAAACCGAGCAAATTACTTTGCTCCTCAGCATGCCGATATAGCAAACAGATATCATCAGTATGATCATTCAATTCATGCAGATTAAAGCGCTCTTCAAAAGACAGCGACATAATCCGGAACAGTGCCGGAGGCAAAAACTGTGCGGCGCTAAAACAGAACTCATCCAGACTGTCCATCAATGACTGGATCGACAGGAATTCATCCTGCTGTAGACACTCCAAAGAAAAAGCCTGTTGCAAGCTTTCAAGAATCTGCTGTGGAATCTCTTGTTCATCTTGAATAAAGTTTTGCATGACAGGTGCTGTATACAACCCGGCCTTGATCAGCTGCTGGTCGATAATCTCAGCTTGAACAATCGACATTTGCTGCAAAAATTCGGACACCCGTTCCAGGCCATTAACCCACGCATAAACCTGAGCCAGGATAAGCTGACGTAACTGTTTGGCTTTGTCGCGTAAATACAGCGAATGCTGTGGTTTTAAATCGCCAGTCAGGAAATAGATATCCTGTAAAAAGAATTCCTCCAGGGCTTCTGCCTTACATTGCTGAAAATAAAAATGACTGTCAACCAAAGCAGGTGCAGCTCCAGAGTCTAGTGCATAGGGAGTATGAAACTGGATATAAAACAGACCATCCAGCAATTCAATCCGGCACTGATCCTGCTGAATTTTTATTAAATTTTGTGCATTCAGATGACCAATTATTGCCATCTGATCAAGATAAAGCTGGTTCAGCTCTGGAGAAATCCGTAAACATTGTTGTGCCAATAACCTTAAAGATGCTACCAAGCTTTCCTGTTCCATACGTACACCTCGGTCATCTTAGAATCATCTTATTTTTATATTGGATCATGCTGAGTCCTTGATCGCCAATCAGTGAACACTTAAAAATACATTATGGCATCACTTGCACTATAAAACCGTCCATGCATCCTCATTGCTAAAAATAGAACATTTCAATAGATCATAGCCTAGATTTTACAGGAAGAATTTTTCTTTTTTAGTCTTGCTGACGTAGCGCCTTAAGCTCGGCCAAGCCGGTATAAATATGTTGCTGCAAGCTGTGTCGAAATGCAATCAGCTCTTCCTGAGTCTGAACCTGAGCAATCGATTGTCGCGGCATAAACTGAAAATAAAATGGCAGGCGTTTTGGGAATAATCGTTTAGGCAAAGATGGAATCACATCGCCCTGACGTAATAATTTATTGAGTTGTGGTACTTTGAGGAGTTTTTGAAAATATTTATGCTGGATGATCTTATTGGCATCAAAGCCAATCTCATAGACTTCATCCCCACCAAGCGCAGCAAAAGGGACAATATCATAGTTGAATTCCTGAGCTAGCTTTAAAAATCCGTAGTGTTGCTTCCAGATCAGTTGATACTGTTCACCCTGACGTTTGAGTACTTCGCGTCCACCTCCCGGAAAGACCAGAATAGAATAACCCTGCTGCATCACAGCACGTACATAATGCTGGATGCCATCAACTACCCCAAACTTCTTCACGGCTTCACGCCATAACGGTACATAAAAATGGCTATGATCCGCAATACTGACCACAGCCACCTTATGTTCGTTATAGAGATAATCAATCAGCATCGGCGAATCAAAGATGCCGTACATGGAATGATTACCGACATACATTGCAGGCCGACTGGCATCAATATATTCAGCCCCTAAAAATGTAGGGGTAAAATATAATTTAGATAAGGCACTTAAGCGTCTAATCCATTGCCCATCATGTTTGACCTGCAAGCTGTCTGCTCCTTATCTACCCCGGATTATGCCACGCGCTTTTGGACCAGAATCGAACCTACCGAATAACCCGCACCAAATGAGCACAACACGCCATATTCACCATCTTCAACTTCATGTGCAGTACGGTGCAAGGCAATGATCACCCCAGCAGAAGAAGTGTTGGCAAACTCATTCAAAATGATCGGCACCAGACCAGGTTTGGCATTTTCTTTGCCGACCACCAGTTTCAAGATCAGCTCATTCATGCTGGCATTGGCCTGATGTAACCAGAAGCGTTTAACACCTGTCGGCTCAATCTGATTCTTTTCCAGTTGCGCAGTAATCATTTTCGCAACCAGTGGACAGACTTCTTTAAATACCTTACGACCATCCTGACGGAAACGCTTGTCGTCAATGTCAGCATTTTCAGAGGTATTCAAGAAACCGAAGTTATTGCGGATGTTATTCGAGAACTGGGTAAACAACTCAGAATCCAGAATTTCAAAACCGGTTTTGCTGTCGGTATTTTCAATAATTGAAGCGGTTGCCACATCACCAAAAATAAAGTGACAGTCACGTGAACGGAAATCGGTATGTGCAGAGGTAATTTCCACATTCACTAATAACACACGGCGCGCGCCTGCTTTGATCGCATCATAAGCCTGTTTCAGACCAAATGTTGCTGCAGAACACGCCACGTTCATGTCATAGGCATAACCTTTGATGCCTAGAGCGGTCTGAATCTCGATCGCCACAGCAGGATAAGCACGTTGCAAATTCGAACATGACAAGATCACGATATCAATGTCTTCGGCAGTCACACCGGCATTTTCCATCGCCTGCTTGGCTGCGATTACACCCCATTCTGCCTGCAGTGAAATTTCATCATCTGCACGTTCACGTAAATTTGGACGTAAGCGTTTTGGATCAAGAATACCTGATTTTTCTACGACATAACGGCGTTGTACGCCAGATGCTTTTTCAATAAAGTCTGCGCTAGAACCACGACGTGCTTCCACTTCGCCTGCAGCGATTTTGTCAGCATTTTCGTGATTAAACAGTTCCACATAAGCATTTAAACTTTCAACTAATTCTTCATTGGTGATGACATGTTCCGGATGGAATAAGCCCGTACCCGTAATGCGGATGCCCATGTAAAATTCCTTATCTGAATTACCTATATCTTAACTGATTCCAAGACGATCCCATACTTTTTGCAAGCGAGTTGGAGACACGGGTGCTTTTGTTTTCATCGGTTGTGAAAACAATGAGATTCTTAACTCCTCGACCATGAAATATAATTCTTTCAGACGAGGGTCATCTTTAAACTGAAATAATTTTTCCATCCATTGATCAATTTGGTCAATGGCGGAATTGTCCCTTTGTAGATTATTGGGCAAGCGCTCCAAACGTAAGATCAAAGCTTTTAAATAACGTGGAAATTCAACCCAGACATCAGAAGGTTTACGATACACAAAATCAGAAAGACTCATTAAATCAAGCTGATCTTCAATATCATTGATATTTTTTTCAAACACAGAATGGTCTAAAACCAATAATTTCCGGCGGATTTCCTGCCACTGGATATAAATATCCGTGATCTCTTTCAGGGAAATTTGGCCATAAGTTAGGAAAGATTTTTTTACATCTTCAACCAGTTTTTGGAACTCTTGCGCATTGACAGGAAGCTCATTAATGGAAATTTGTATTGTGGCATAAACTAACATTTGTTCCAGTTGTGCCTTATCACCGAGTGGTGAATAAGCCAGCGCCAGAGGTTTGGAAATCTGTTTTTTCAACTGACGAGTCAAGTCTCCGAGTTGCATATGCACCAGTCGGATCACCCCTTCACGATGTTTTTTGACCGCTTCAGCCTGATCATTGAAAGTCTGAATCACTACACCCGATTCATCTTTCTGCTCTAGGGCAGCAAAAGCTTTGGTTGGAACCAGCGCCTGGTACTGCTTGACCACGACACCGGTGACTTTTTGCGAGGCTTCAAATACAAAGCTTTCTGGGAAGGTTTTAAATTCACCTTTAAGCTGTTTGACCGGACTATGCGTTTCAGTCCGACAGCGCGCTTTCAGCTCGGCAAGATCACGCCCTTGTTCAATGACACGGCCTTTTTCATCAGTAACTTTAATAAAAGGCAACAGATACTGATCGACCCGGTCAAAGCTGAAATCTTTCTCCGTGATTTGATCGCCTCGCAACTGGAATGCCAAGAAACTAAAAATATGTTTCTGTAAATCCTGCGCATCTACTTTTGCTATGAGTTTTTGTGCAGTATCCGGAATCGGCACCAGATTACGGCGCTTATCCTTCGGCAAAGCTTTTAGCAATGCTTCAATCAGATCCAGACGCCAACCCGGAATCCCCCATGACCAGATACCTTCATCGACCTGTGCCAAAGCTTGCAGTGGAATTTTAACCGTCGCACCATCTTCATCATGACTCGGGTCAAAGCGATAAGTCGCCGCCAGACGCAGACTACCATTCTGCAAATAGTCCGGGAATTGCTGTGTTGTCGGACGGTCATTCAGCCACAGCGCATCATCATCGACAAATAAATAACGCGGATTCTGGGGCTCTACTGTGGCACGCCAGTCTTCAAAACTACGCCGGCTGGCCACTTCAGGCGGCACTTTCGAGGCATAAAATTGGTAAATGGTTTCTTCATCAACAACCAGATCACGACGGCGCAGCTTGTCTTCTACTCGCTCGACTTCTTCCAGTTTAAGCAAGTTATGCTTTAAAAATGGTGGAGTAATCCCTAGATGACCGGTAGTTAAAGCATCCCGCAAGAAAATTTCATGCGCGGCCGCCTGATCTACTTTTTCATAATTGATTGGGCGTTTCGGCTCAATAATCAGACCAAATAATGAAATCTGATCATAGGCATTCACCACACCGGCTTTTTTCGACCAGTGCGGTTCAAAATAATGATGCTTGAGCAAGTCACGCGCGGCCAGCAGAATCCATTCCGGCTCAATCTTGGCTAGGGTACGCAAATACACCTGGGAAGTCTCGACCATTTCAAAGGCCATCACCCACGGCGTATTGGTCTTGTGCAAGGTAGAAGCTGGGAAAATCCGTGCTTTTTGCTGACGCACCGCCATAAAAACATTACGCTCATCGGTCTTGTTGGCGATAAATGATAAGAGACCGGTCAACAAGGCACGGTGCAGATTCTCATAACTGGCTTTATTTTCATTAAATGACAGTTTTAAACCCTTAGCCAAATCCACCAGCTGCTCATGAGTTTTCTTCCATTCACGTAAACGCAGCCAGCTCAGGAAGTGATTACGCGCAAAAGTACGGCGCTTATTTTCACTCATGCTTTCGCGATTATTGTGTAGCGTTTCCCAAAGCTTGATATAGAACAGGAAATCAGAATCGGCTTCACGGAATAGTGCATGTTTCTGATCCGCCTGCATCTGCTTGTCCGCAGGGCGTTCACGCGGGTCCTGAACTGCAAGTGCGGCCACAATCACCAGCACTTCATTCAGCACGCCAAAATGTGCACCACCAAGAATCATGCGGGCCAGACGTGGATCGATCGGCATTTTCGCCATTTGCTGACCGATCTTGGTTAAGCCACTGCTTTGAAGTCTCCCTTTCTCAAAGGGTGAGGCGTTATGCGACGCAAGAGAGGGATTTGCTTGATCATCTTCAGTTTTAGGAGAATTTTTCTCAGCCATTGCCCCCAGTTCAATGAGGAGCTTGCGGCCATCATTGACCAAACGATGATCTGGTGGTTCGATGAAATCAAAATCTTCGAGTGAACCCAAGCCCAGACTTTGCATCTGCAAAATTACAGATGCCAGGTTGGTTCGCTTTATTTCTGGTTCGGTAAACTCAGGACGGCTCAGGAAGTCTTCCTCAGAATACAGACGTATACAGACACCCGGCGCAATACGACCACAACGACCTTTACGCTGGTTCGCGGCTGCCTGAGAAACGGCTTCAATTGGTAGACGTTGCACCCGTGAACGATAGTTATAACGCGAAATACGGGCAAAACCGCTATCAATCACATACCGGATATTCGGAACGGTTAAAGCTGTTTCTGCTACGTTGGTGGCAATAATAATGCGTCGCCCGCCACCAGAAGGATTAAAGATTTTCTGCTGTTCGGCCAGCGCCAGACGCGCATATAAAGTTAATACTTCCGTATGGCGTGGCCCATGTTTGATCAGGGTTTCCTGTAACTCGCGAATTTCCTGCTCGGTACTGGCAAAAATCAGGATATCGGCATGTTCGGGATGACCTTTTTCCTGTGCATCCTGAAAGCATTCTTCGACTGCTTTGACCACAGCGCGAGGCAGGTTTTCTTCAAAATCATCAAACTCATCATCATCACTACCGCCAATGCTCATTTCCGAGATCGGGCGATAACGCAGCTCTACCGGGAAGCTGCGGCCTTCCACTTCAAAAATTGGTGCACCATTAAAGTAACTGCTAAAACGGTTTACATCCAGGGTTGCTGAAGTAATGATGACTTTCAGATCGGGACGACGCGGCAACAGTTGCTTCAGATAACCCATAATGAAGTCGATATTCAGTGAACGTTCATGCGCTTCATCAATAATAATCGTGTCATATTTGGTCAGGTATCGGTCATGCGTCAGTTCGGCCAGTAAAATACCGTCTGTCATCAAACGCACAATTGAGTCTTGTGAACCCTGTTCCGTAAAACGTACTTTAAAGGAAATTGATTCACCGAGTTTTTCGCCAACTTCTTCGGCAATACGCTGTGATACGCTGCGGGCTGCCAGTCGACGCGGCTGGGTATGTCCGATCATTCCGGTCAGGCCACGTCCAGCCAGCATAGCAATTTGCGGTAACTGGGTGGTTTTACCAGAACCGGTTTCACCAGCTACAATAATAACCTGATGCTTTTGAATCGCGGTAATCAGCTTGTCAGCATACTGGGTTACCGGCAGATCCTGATTTAGCTTGATGTTCGGAAGACGCTCAAGCCGTTGCCGTACTTTCAGATTGGATTTTTCAAATAATTCCTGATACTGCTTAGCATCTGCGTCTTTCCCTTTTTTCAGTCGATTTAAACGGTGACGGTCACGCGCCATTATCCATTGATCTACATTTAAATGACTCTGCACAGAGAAAACACCCACATCAAAAAACCGGAAAGGTTTATTTTACTTGGTTCATTAGATTTCAGATAGTCGTAGTTCTGTTAAGTGCCGGACAAATTGGCTTTGGCTGCCTGATTTCTCTCAATTCCGCACTATAAACCTGTCAAAATATCTAAATGACACGCATGAGTTTCCCTGATTAGATTTAATCATAAGTCCAAGTTTGGAATTGATATTTAAATTATTTTGTGGAAATTATGCTTTTTTCCGAATTGACCCTTGAATTTTTTGGTTTCAACATCATGTTTGCTAGCACGAGGAAAAAGAGATAATTTTGTCATCAGGCCATCATCTTGATGCTGCTCAATGAACAAAGCGATTTTGCCAAAGTGGCGCGTTTTTACTTAATTCGGTTTTTCCGATGTTTGTAATGTAAAAATACCATTTTAGCATCAACCAAAATTTCGATACTCTTATTCAAAATCAAAGACTACCTCAATCATGGAGACAATGATGAGCTTAATTAATACTGAAGTTAAACCATTTAAAGCAACTGCATTCCAAAACGGCAAATTCATTGAAGTTACTGAAGCTGACCTGAAAGGCAAATGGTCTGTTGTATTCTTCTACCCAGCTGACTTCACTTTCGTTTGCCCGACTGAACTTGGTGACCTTGCTGACAACTACGCTGAATTCCAAAAACTAGGCGTTGAAATCTACTCAGTTTCTACTGACACGCATTTCACTCACAAAGCTTGGCACGATTCTTCAGAAGAAATCAAAAAAATCCAGTATGTAATGGTTGGTGATGCAAACTGGACTCTTGCTAAAAACTTTGACGTATTAATCGAAGCTGACGGCCTTGCTGATCGTGGTACTTTCGTGATCGATCCAGAAGGTAAAATCCAAATCGTTGAAATCAACGCTGGTGGTATCGGCCGTGACGCTCAAGAACTTCTTCGTAAAGTTAAAGCAGCTCAGTATGTACACGCTCACCCAGGCGAAGTTTGCCCAGCTAAATGGAAAGAAGGCGATGCAACTCTTGCTCCTTCAATCGACCTAGTGGGTAAAATCTAATTTTAATTAGATTGAACTGATTCAAAAAAACCACGCTTTTTAGCGTGGTTTTTTATGGTTTGAACTTTTATGTCAGTGCAATACGGGAGTTTATTTTTTTAAATTATTTTATTAGGACTTTAAATATTGCAGTCCTATTTCTTTCTTGATCCATCATATAAAAATTCAGGCATATCTTTTGCTTCGCTTTCTCATAATCCTTACCGATTCTTACAATTGAGCTATACATCTGCAGAGCCATATGGCATAAGTTCAAATGATAAGATAAGAAATATTCAGTGGAGGAACGCATATGCAAAAACTGCTTACCGTGATTTCTTGGAAATACAATCCCTCAAGCCGCCACCTGAAAATTGTATACAGTAATGGTCATGCCGAGCTGTATCATCCCGTACCTGAATTTATTTATGACAACCTGTTAAGACGCCAAGACAAAGCCGCATTCGTAGAAAAGTATCTCGAATATAATTTACATTTTAATAAAATTTGCATGGATTGAAGTGAATCCATTTAACGAAATCCCACCATCAGCAAACCTGCGCCTATGGGTACACTACTCATGATAAAACGTGGGTCTTGCTGAATTAAGGCAATAAACTCTTCGACTTCTGCTGCATGTGAAATGACATTATCAACTACCAGTAACCCGCCCTTTGCTTTAAGTAATCGACTCAAATGTGGCCAGTAACTGACATAATCATCGCGTTCAGCATCTAACAGGATAAAATCAAATATTTCCTGTTCTGCCTCCAGATAAACTTGAGCATCAATCACTTTAAAATTGATTAAGTCTGCAAGATCTATTTCTGTCGCATATTGCTTTGCCTGAGTAACCCGTTCTGCATCAACTTCAAGTGTTGTAATCATGGCTTGAGTCTGCCGAGCCGCTTCTGCCAGCCATAAGGTGGAATAACCAGTAGAGGTGCCAATTTCCAGAATATTTTTGGATTGTTGTGCACGAATCAGCATAGACAAAAATTGACCGGATTCTGGCTCTATATTCCGGTATCGGTGCAGGCGATCTGCCTGCTTAAGATCATGCCTATGAAATTTTTCATATAATTCTTGCATGAATATTTCAAATTCATCTGAGTTTTGCATCACTCTTCCCTGAGTCTGTTGGGCTTAAAGTGCCTGAATCAATTTAAAACGCTCCACTTCACGATCATCGTTGGTGGTAATGGTTTCAGTGAACATCGTTAAAGGACGTACCCAAATTGAATAATCCCCATAAAGACATTGATAAACTACCAGCTTTTCTTCAGTTTCACTGTGCGTGGCGACATGGAACACCTGATAAAGCTGTCCCTTATAATGTTGATAAATACCGCGTCGTAATTCCATCATTCAAGTCTCAAATATCTTGTTTTAATCTTAGCTGAAAATCCTTATTCTTGCTCTAAACTACTTGAAAATTAATCTTTCACCGCCATATAGAATTTTGAAATTAATGATGAATTTTTCAATAAATCTGTAAATCCGATCAATAAAATAAAAACAAACTGTTTTACCTATTTATGCAATTCATTTAATATCCTGTTATCAAATAAACATTTACTCCTTTGGAGACGTTAGCAATGTTAGACCAAAATACTTCAGCTCAACTTAAAACCCTATTAGAACGCCTGGAAGGTCCGATTGAACTGGTGGCGACTTTAGACGGCTCTGACAAGTCAGCCAAAATCCAGGAACTGGTGTCCGAGGTTGCTGCTCTGTCTAACCTGGTGACTGCACGCTTTGACGGGAACAATGCACGTGCGCCAAGCTTTGGTATTGCTAAAGCTGGTGAAGAACCACGTGTATTCTTTGCAGGCTTGCCAATGGGCCATGAGTTTACCTCGCTGATTCTGGCCTTGCTGCAAACCTCAGGTTATGCACCGAAAGTCTCAGATGAAGTTCTGGCGAATATTAAGAGCCTGGGTGTTCAATCTAATTTCGATGTATTTGTGTCTTTAAGCTGTCATAACTGTCCGGATGTGGTTCAGGCACTCAACCTGATTGCCATCTATAACCCGGGTACTACTGCCACCATGATTGATGGGGCTTTCTTCCAGGACGAAGTAGAAGAACGCAAAATCATGGCGGTTCCGATGGTGTTCCAGGATAACCAGCATATCGGTCAGGGTCGTATGACACTGGAAGAAATCATTGCCAAGCTGGATAGCAATGCCGCTGCCAAAGATGCTGAAAAGCTGAATGCCAAAGACGCCTTTGATGTCCTGGTGATCGGTGGTGGACCTGCAGGCAATACTTCTGCGATCTATGCAGCACGTAAAGGCATTAAAACCGGGATCGTGGCTGAACGCATGGGCGGTCAGGTCATGGATACCATGGACATTGAAAACTTTACGTCTGTACAGAAGACCCAAGGTCCTAAATTTGCAGCCGAGATGGAAGCCCACGTGCGTGAATATGGTGTCGACATCATGAATCTGCAACGTGTCTCTAACATCAAAGGTGCAGATGAAACGGCCAATGGTTTAGTTGAAGTGACCTTGGAAAACGGTGCCAAACTGGAATCTAAAACCGTGATTCTGTCGACCGGCGCACGCTGGAGAGAGATGAACGTTCCAGGTGAGCAGGAATACAAAACTCGTGGTGTGGCCTACTGTCCGCACTGTGATGGCCCACTGTTTAAGGGTAAACATGTCGCCGTGATTGGCGGTGGTAACTCGGGGGTGGAAGCTGCGATCGACCTGGCAGGGATTGTAGAGCATGTAACTTTGGTGGAATTTGATACCAAATTGCGTGCGGATCAGGTGCTGCAAGACAAACTGAACAGCTTGCCGAACACCACCGTTATCAAGAATGCCTTGTCGACTGAAGTGCTGGGTGACGGTTCACAGGTGACGGGTCTGAAATACAAAGACCGTGCTACGGATGAAGAGCATACAGTTGAACTTGCAGGGATCTTCGTGCAGATCGGTTTGTTGCCAAATACGGACTTCCTGAAAGAAACCCCAGTTGAGCTGACCAACCGTGGTGAGATCGTGATTAACGATCGCAACGAAACCAATGTCAAAGGTGTGTTTGCGGCAGGTGACTGTACCACCGTGCCGTACAAGCAGATCATCATTGCCACCGGTGAAGGTGCCAAGGCATCACTGTCTGCTTTTGATTACATCATCCGTTCTGGGCAGTAAGTTTTAGACTAGCTCAAATAAAGCCCGCTTGATGCGGGCTTTATTATGTATATTTTCAAGAGAATTAACTCTTAATTCATTGATTATTATTTGATTAATGAAAATATTTCTTACATTTTAAGAAAATCCTACTGCTTGTGTAATGAATTTTTATACTCTATTGTCTCTATGTAATTATCAGCAATTGCTTATTGCAAGCTGATGCTGCTCTACCTATGATAAAAAACCAATTGAATCATCTTTCATGATCGAAGAATAAAAAGGATAACATCCTGGGAGAAGAACAATGCAGTATCAATATCATTGTGCTTGCTGCGAAAAAGTAGTCGACTCTACAGAAAAATCATGCTCAAACTGTGGCTCACATCATATTCGCAGCCCTTTTGGTTTCTGGATTTTTTGTCTTGTGGCCTGCCTCGTTACAGCAATCGTATTTAAAGTCGTGCATTTGTATGTGCAATCACAACAAGAAGTTCCTATACAACACTCTATACTGGATGTTTTAAAAGAAGAAGATAAAAGACTTCGCTAATTTCATGCATCTCACAGCAAAGACCTGTTAGTTCAAACAAGTCTTTTTATTACTCTTAAATAATTCAAATAGAGATGCGGAAAATAACCTCATCAAATCCAGCTTTGATTTACAATAGCTGTGGATTTGAATGAGAGATGTGCCATGGTTCAGTTAATTAAAAAAGGTGGATTGCGTGAGCGCGCTAACCGTAGTCGCAGTTATCAAGGCTCTGAAAATACTGAAACCACCTTAAAGCCTAATCGTTATCAAACGGCGGTTAAAACACCAGACAATTTAGCCTCTCCTTCCCCGACCTCACCAATATCTCCAGCATTAAATGAAGATACCCTCCTTAATTCATCAGAATAAGTGCTTCATACCATAACCACAATGCAAATAGCAGAAATAGTCCGCCTGACATCATATCAATATAACTCCCCGAACGCTGGTACAAGATTTTAATTTTTGGTTGGGAAATCAACAGCATCAATAAAGTGAAGGTGATAAAAGTCTGCAAGGGAATAATTACCGCTAACTGTGCTTTCAAATAATCGGAAGCAGACGAACTTAAGGCCAGTGAAAATACGCTACTAAAATAGATCAGTGTTTTGGGACTAGAAAGATTGGTCCATAAGCCCAACATAAAATAGTTTTTAGCTTGCACCTGTCCATTTGTATCGTCGTCGGTCTGATGTCCATTTTTAAAGCTATGCACACCACCCTTTAACATGGCCCATCCCATTTTAGCCAAGAATATGCCACCCAAAAGCATTAAGGCGTGCTGGATCCATGGAAACTGGTCAATTAACACAGTAAAACCCGCAAGTGTCAGTACTACCCAAACCACAATACCGGCAGAGATCCCTGCAATAATTTTCAAGGCATTCTGGCGTGTGGTAGATGCGGCACTTTTGGCAATGAGCAAAATATCGGGACCGGGACTGAGTTGAGCAACAAAATGCAGGAGACAGATCGTAAAAAGCAGAGACATTAAAATAAGGTAAATTTATAAAAATATATTATAACGTTTGTTCAAAGAGATTAGAAAGCTCCAATAAAAAACCGAATCATCAGATTCGGCTTAAATAGAATTTTTTAAATAAAACATTTATTTTGGATTGATATCTTTCATTTCAATTTTTTTCGCCTCAGGTCTCACTTCACGTGCTTCACCATCAATAATGTTGGAATCACCGCGACCTGATTGCTGATTTTGCATATCCTGCATTTGACGCATCATCTCGGCAAATGGGTTCTGGCCTTGTGCACCACCCATATCGCCCATCATGCCACCCATCATTTTTTCCATCATGAGTTGCTGACGTTTCATCATCGCTTTCATTATAGCAGCCTTAAAAACCTGCTGAACCGCTGGAATGAGCATCAATACTGCCAATACGTCGGTAATCAATCCAGGAATAAGCAGAAAGAAACCTGCCAGAATTTTAGGTAAATTTCCTGTTAATGCAGGATCTGCACTCATCTGTCCCATCTGCATTTGCTGCATTTGTGGCATTACACCGGCCGAGTATTTACGGATCAGATTCATACCAATAAAAAATGCGGCCACAAACCAGAAAAATACGTACCACATGCTCCCGACGAGGTCACCCACGCCAATCCAGACAAATACTTCTAGGATTAAGCCTGCAAGGATAATAAGAAATAATTTCATGAAAATTAATCTAATCTCAGTAAAATAAATAATAGGATGCTGGAATCAACTGCTTCATCAGGATCAAGCTTTTTTGATACGCTTATGTAACAATATGGGCATTATTCTATTTTTAAAGTGCGGGCATGTCATTAATTATTGGGATTGACCCCGGTTCTCGTTTAACCGGTTACGGAATTATCGAAAAAGACGGCTCCAAACTGACTTTTGTTGATGCCGGCACCATCAGAACAGAAACGACAGAAATGCCTGAACGTTTAAAACGGATCTTTGCCGGCGTGGAGCGCATTGTAAAATTTTATGGTCCCACTGAAGCTGCAGTCGAACAAGTCTTTATGGCACAAAATCCGGATTCTGCCTTAAAACTTGGGCAAGCCCGTGGTGCTGCTGTTGCTGCACTGGTCAATCTGGATTTGAAAGTCGCTGAATATACCGCGCGCCAGATCAAACAGTCAGTGGTGGGTTATGGCGCTGCCGATAAAGAACAGGTGCAGATGATGGTGATGAATATTCTAAAACTCAGCATCAAACCCCAACAGGATGCTGCCGACGCCCTAGCTGCTGCCATTTGTCATGCTCATGCTTCAGGCAGTATGAGTAAAATGGCGGTATTGAATGCGCTGGGCGGTATGGCACGTGGCCGTAGTCGTGTCAGCAGCCGTCGTCGCTAAGGTTTAACGCAATATTTTAAAGTCTTGAACATTTAGATCGTATTTCAGATATTCCTGAATAATCGCTTGTACAGTTGCACGAGCAGGCCCTTGCCAACTTCGTGCAATCATTTCCTGAAGCTGAGAATCTGTTCCAACCATCACAGCCTCCACTTCACCCGTACTTAAGTTCTGCACATGTCCCTTCAGTCCAAGTCCTTGAGCCTGCTCGGCAAACCAGTAGCGGTATCCGACTCCTTGTACTTGGCCTGAAATATTCAGTTTGATGACTGGCACACTATTCTCCTTAGCGATTCACCACCTGATAAATCGCATGTTTCATATCCTGAGCCTGCAAACCACGTTGGCCATTTTTGGCCAGTTCATCACCTGCAAGAGCATGTAGCGTCACAATTTCATGCAAATGGATGGTTTGTGCAAATTGTGCCTTTAAACTGGCAATCATTCCGGCCAGCACATCCCCCATTCCGCCAGTTCCCATACCGGCATTCCCGGCATTGCAGATGTAAAGCCTTTCTTCCAGAATCAGGCATCCTGAACCTTTTAGCACCCACTGTCCCTGATATTTTTGTTGCAGGGCATGAATAGCTGCAATCCTATCCATTTCGACTTCCACAGTGCTACATGCCAGTAACGTGGCTGCTTCCCCAGGATGCGGAGTCGCATAGGTCTTGGAATTCAAAACTTGCGGCTGTTGGGCTAAAAACCACAGCGCATCTGCATCCAAAATAACCTCTAGATCAGATTGCTGAATCAGCTCAAACCAGATTTCGTATTGCGCTTTTGCCCCACGATCACGACCTAATCCCATACCAAAACACACTGCATCGACCTGCTGAATCAGTGCTTGGCGTTGTTCCTGAGTTAAAAGATTGATATCACGCAGCATGATATTCGGTGCACGTGACAAAATCGCGGTGTGGTGTTTTGCATCACAAACGATGGTGACTTTACCTGCTCCGGCAGCAAATGCTGCTTCTGCTGCCATAATCACAGCACCGCCCATATCGGCATGTCCACCAATCACCAAGACATGACCATAACTACCTTTATGACCAAAGGCTTGGCGTTTGGGTAATTGGATCTGATGTGATGCAAGCTGGGCAATCGGTTGAATTTCTGCGTCTGTTGGAATAGCAGAGATTAGTTCGATCTTGCCCGCATATTCTTTGCCTTGTCCGGTAAACAATCCTGCCTTGAGCCCTAAACCTGTGAAAGCATAGTCAGCTTTGATCGCAACAGGCAAAGGCTGGCCGGTATTGGCATCCAGTCCACTCGGAATATCGATTGATATTTTTAGTCCAGTTTTCTGATTGATCATTTGAATAATATTTTGCCAGTCAGAATCCAGCTGACGGTTCAGACCAATTCCGAATAAGGCATCGATATAGACCTCATATTCGGATTGGAAATCAAAATGCGAATAAGGCTGCAAACCAGCCTGCTGGGCTTCCTGCACAGCCGATGCCAAATCTTTGGAATTACCTAACTCAGCCGCATAAATATCAACATTGAATCCCGCCTGTTTGAGATATTTGGCCACCAGATAACCATCGCCGGCATTATTGCCCTGACCACAGCAGACCGCTATTTTTTTTATTTTTTGCTGGGAAAATAAAGTGATCAGTCGCTGACTAATCCCCCAGGCGACTTGTTGCATTAAACCGTAGGAACTATTTTGCTGTTGAAACCAGCGCTGCTCCCATGCTTGTAGATCGTGGCTATGGTAAACTTGTTGCTGCATTTCTTATTCCCTGTCTTTGGTTTATGACAACTCCCAATTCTCACGCGCAAATTCAAGTTTATCAACAAGATACAGCCGAGATAAAAGCCTGGATTAAAGCGCAGGCTTTAGAATTGGGTTTTTCTGATTGTGTCATTGCCAAACCAGATGCTCAAGCAGAATTAGCACGCTTACAGGAATATCTGGATCGTGGTTATCATGGTGACATGAAGTTTCTGGAAGAAAATCTGGAAAAACGTGCCAATCCTGCTTTACTGGTTCCCGGCACACGCAGCATTATCTGTGTGCGTATGGATTATCTGGTCGAGGCACCACAACCACGTTATATCCCTTATGCACCCAACTCTGCCATTATCGCGCGTTATGCCCGTGGCCGGGATTATCATAAGACTATGCGTGGTCGTCTGAAAACCCTGGCGACAAAAATCCGGGGAAAAATCGGAGATTTTGAATCACGTCCTTTTGCGGATTCTGCACCCATTTTTGAAAAATCGCTGGCTGAAAGTGCCGGCATGGGCTGGACAGGTAAACACACCCTGCTGATTCATAAAACATCAGGCTCATTCTTTGTACTGGGTGAACTGTTTACTTCACTGGAACTGCCCTTTGATGAACCCGCGACCAAACATTGTGGCTCCTGTACTGCCTGTATCGACATCTGTCCGACTCAAGCCATTGTCGAGCCTTATATGTTAGATGCTCGCCGCTGTATCGCCTATCTGACCATCGAATATAAAGGCATTATTCCAGAAGATTTGCGACGCGGAATTGGTAACCGGGTTTTTGGTTGTGACGATTGCCAGCTGATATGTCCATGGAACAGTTTCGCCCAAGTGACCTCGATAGAGGATTTTCATCCGCGGCATGGACTGGATCAAGTGAGTTTACTGGATTTATGGCAATGGGATGAAGCCACCTTTTTAAGTGCGACTGAAGGCAGTCCGATGCGTCGTACGGGTTATCAAAGCTTTATGCGCAATATCGCCATTGGTTTGGGCAATGCACCCTTTGATGGGCAGATTATTCCGGCCCTTCAGCAACAGCGTAATCAACATGATGAAATTGTGCAGGTACATATCGATTGGGCTATTCAAGAACAACTGGCAAAATCCAGTTGATTTTCCATCTTTACCTAGCGTCACAGTTTCACTTAAAAGCCTTACACACCCATGTTTCAGACTATGGCATAAATAAAAATAGTCAGAAATGAAGTGGAGGAAAGATGATGTCATCAAAAAATCCAAATCAAGAACTGCTGGAGCAGCTTCAGCATGACCAGCAGAAGCAACAACAGCAGCAGCCGCAACATGGCCCGATTAATTCCCCAAAAAACAATCAGCATGAACAGGATCAGCGCGTGTTTAACAAGCAGCACCGTAGTGATCTGCATGGCCAGGATATTCATGGAAATCACAGTAATAAATAATCTGGCAACTGAAAAACAAAGCTCACCCCGTGTGGGCTTTGTTATTTAATATAAGGTCATATTTTGCTAGTGAAGCAAAAGCTTATTTTTATTAAGATGAACTGAATGATAAATAAGCATAGACAGGGAAAGAGATGAACAGTAGTGATGCGGTACGTAATGATTGGTCACGTGAAGAAATACAAGCTCTATATCAACAGCCTTTAATGGATTTAGTGTTCCAAGCGCAACAGGTTCATCGTGAACATTTCACTGCGAATACCGTTCAGGTCAGTACCCTGCTCTCGATTAAAACAGGTAAATGCCCTGAAGACTGTAAATACTGCTCACAATCAGCGCATTATGATTCCAAACTGGAAGCTGAAAAACGCATTGCGGTCGATAAAGTGATTCAGGAAGCCAAACAGGCGCTAGCATCAGGAAGTTCACGTTTCTGTATGGGGGCTGCATGGCGCAACCCACATGAACGCGATATGCCTTATGTGCTGGAAATGGTGCGTGAAGTCAAAGCACTAGGTCTGGAAACCTGCATGACACTGGGGATGCTAAATGGATCGCAAGCTGAACGCTTGAAAGATGCGGGACTGGATTATTACAACCATAATCTGGATACTTCTCGTGAATACTATTCACATATCATCAGCACGCGTAGCTTTGATGATCGTCTGGATACTCTGGATCATGTACGTCAGGCTGGCATGAAAGTCTGTAGTGGCGGTATTGTGGGTCTGGGCGAAAGCCGTGATGACCGGATTGGTTTGTTATATGAACTTGCAACTCTGGCAATTCATCCTGAATCCGTGCCGATTAATATGTTGGTACCGATTGAAGGTACACCGATGGCAGATGTAGAAAAACTGGATGTGATTGAGTGGATTCGTACCATTGCAGTAGCACGGTTGCTGATGCCAAAAAGTTATATTCGCCTTTCTGCCGGCCGTGAATCCTTAAGCGATTCGGATCAAGCGCTAGCATTTATGGCCGGTGCCAATTCTATTTTCTCTGGTGAAAAACTGCTGACGACCCCTAATACATCCCAAGGCCGGGATCAGCAACTTTTTGCAAAATTAGGTTTAGTTGCAGAACAGCCAAAACCGAGTGTTCGCAGTCTGGCTACAGATGCAATGGCAAGTTAATCACTGTTTAAGTTGATGAACTCGCAGAAAAGTTATGTGCAGTAATTAAAATGCCATAACGGGCATTCAGATAATCTCCGACTCGGATTTGATCTACTCCATTGGCATGATGCACCATCAGCGCTTGCGTGACTGCATCATAGCTAAAGGAGTCATAACTATCTTGATGCAGGCTGAGCCAGTGCAGCGTATCTGCCAGGTTGCTGTCGACGATATAGGTATCTGCATGAAAATCTTTGCTCATATTCCTGTTTATCGTGTTGAAATTTCCCTTTAATTTTAACGGAAATTAGCCCATGACAAGCATAAAAAAAGTGAGCCATTGCTCACTTTTCTTGTAAAAACTTTAGTCCTTATTCGTACCGCACTTACGACACTCCCTGTGTTCCCCGATTTCTTGCATTTGCTCATATTCATAAATATGCAAACAAAACAATTTTTTTAAAAGCTGAAGCATCATTGAAACTCCTGTTTAATCATTTTTTTAATACGCTTCTTAAGATATTCCGTCCTGAAACATCATGATTTTTGACTAAAAAATCATCTCATATTAATTAGCATAATTTTTTCAGTTGTAAAATGCATTTCATCTACTTTTCACTTTTTTTGCAGATATTCTTTGAACTACATCACAATTATTTCATAAATATGAACTTTTTTTTTGATTAAAGAGGATGTTTATGGAATTTAGATAACAAAAGTAATATCTGAGGGAGATGCTTTTTTATTAAGCTGGTAACGAAGAATCTTTATTGAAAGGCAAACTAGAAAAGTTCATTATCAGTGGAGGCAACCCATTTTAAGTCCTTCGAGATAAGAACGACGATCAATTAAGTGAATTGCTTACTTCAGATTTCATAATATCCAAAAACAAAAAAACCACTTACGATTAGTACACGTAAGTGGTTGTTTTATATGGTGGGCCCAGACAGACTTGAACTGTCGACCAACGGATTATGAGTCCGTTAACATAAAAATTAAAAATCAAAAATCAAAAAGATATAACTAATAAATTAATAATATCATATACTTATTTAATTTACAAAGTTTACTATTCACTCTTTTTGTTGATTAATATATATTGATTTTGCTTACTACTTGCTTACCAGACGCTTACTAGAATGAAACTAACAAAACCCACAATTGATAAAATTGATTGCTCAGACCAAACTAAACCAACTTTCTTTTGGGATGAGAAAACACCTGGATTTGGTGTTAAAGTTACACCTAAAAATAATAAAAGCTACATTTTCCAAGGTCGTATTGGTCTTCAAAACCGTCGTATCAAAATTGGTGACGTTGATATATGGAAATTAGATGATGCTCGTAAGTATGCACAAGAATTAGCGATTATGTGTCACAAAGGGATTGACCCATTGATCGAGCGTAAGAAAGCTTTAGCTGATAATAAAGAACTGCTAAAACAAGAGAAACGCAAGACGATTAAATTTAAAGATGTATGGTTTGAATACTTAAAAGCAAGACAACCTAATTGGCGACCAAGAAGTTATCAGGACCACATCGAATTATCTAGAGGTGGTTACGATCCTGAAAATAATAGTGTTTATACTAGTCAACCTATTTTTCAACTGTTTGAGTATAAACTTTCTGAATTGACTGCAGGTGTATTTTGCGATTGGCTTGATCACAATGACTTCCGTCCAACAACATCAGCTAAAGCATACCGACTTACACGAGCTTTCCTAAATTGGTGTGAGGAACATGAGGATTATGAAAACTTAGTTCCTCTAAAATCATACAACTCTAAAAAAGTTAAAGATAAAGTCCCTTCTCCCAAAGCCAAAAATGATTGTTTGATGAAACAACATCTAAAACCATGGTTTGAAGAGGTAAATAAGTTAACCAGTAGAAAAATTGCGATTTTTTTAATATGTAGTTTAATCACTGGTTGCCGAAAAAATGAGCTACTTTCATTAAAATGGACAGATGTCGATTTTCGATGGAAAACAGCAAAAGTTAGAGATAAAATTGAAGATGAAGGTCGCCTAATTCCTCTGACGGCATATGTTGAAAGCCTATTTTTAGAACTAAGGAAAAATTCTGATTCTAAATTCATATTTAGCAGTAAGGGTGCTGAATGTGGTCATATTGTCAATCCTTACGATAGCTTAGAGAAAATATGTAAAAAACTAAATATTGAACTTACACCCCATGGATTGAGAAGGTCATATAAAACATTAGCTATATGGGCAAAAATCAATGAAGGATCTTTAGCACAGATATCAGGTCATAAACCAAGTGCATTAGTTGAAAGACACTATATCGTACGACCTATGGATATGCTACGAGAAACACTGCAAGAATATGAGGACTGGATTTTGCAACAAGTGCGAAATGGCATTAATTGAAATACCTCGACACAGACTAATGCCAGTCAGCTAAGTGTATTAGTTAAGAAATTGACTGGCATTCTCTTGGGTATTTCTACGGTTTTCCCTTCACAACCCTAGGGCAACTTCTCGCTCTTCTCTCAGGTAAAATGTATTTCTTGGCTTTTTCCAGTAAACTTTCTAAATGCTTGGGTAAATTACTTGCTGAATCCAATGAAGTGAGTCTTAAAATATTCAGAATACTAATGGATGCAATATGAAAGCTGATTCTCAGAGGAGTAACTTTTGCCTGTTGAGCCATATATTTAATTTGATACTTTGGATGAAGTACAAGATTATGCAACAAATTGGCTGTGCCATTACAATCATGAAAGACTACACCAAGCCAACAAAGGAAGGCCTCCTCTAATGGCTGCTTAACCTCTACTTTTAACTTCGGTTATTTATGGGAGGATTACCCCTAACTTAAATAAAAAAGTCTCCGACAAACCCGGTACGGTTCAATCGGATGCTTACTAGAAATCTAAGACTTGTTGACGTAAATCATTGCAGTATGATTTAGGTATATAACGAAAGTAATCAAATTTTTACAATTGCAGCAAACTTCGTAGATTAAACTCTAGAAATTTTATAAAACAACGTTGAACACCATTGAAATAATATATTATTGATTAATTATTAAAGGCATTCCTTCTTCATCCAATGTTTTTGTTGAAATTAAATATTTTTTTACCAACTCAATAGATGGTTTACAATTTTCTTCAAGATGAAAATCATTATTTAAAGATGAAATATAAATACTCAGCCAAACTGTATTTTTTACTTTTGGAAGAAAGCTAGGCAGTTGTATAAAATTTTTTCTATCAAAAATCAATCTTAAAGTTCTAAGAACTGGAGTAAAATATTTATAATTCAATAAATTCGCTACATCATCATTTAAATCCTCTGTTATAAATTTTTTATTCAAGTATTCCTCTAGACTAGGATCTATAAAGGCATCTAAAGGATTTAAAATAGCTAAGTATAAGGATTTAAATGATTTGGCACCATTCTGAATACACTCTAATTGCAATTTATCAGCAGTAGAACCTGTAATAAAAATATCATCTCCAAATATAATATTAACATTCCTACTAGCAAAAAAATTACTTGCTGGAATGATATGATCTCTATTTTTTGAGATGCTAATCCTTTCCATTTCACTTAATGAAGCATAATTTTCACAAGGTAAGGCCAGTCTGGGCAGTTTTACATTTATTATGGTTGGGTAATTTTTTAAAGCTAACCAAACATTGAGATTTTTAGAAAAAATTTCAAATAAAATATTGGCAGTTGATGGTGCACTTCTCCAACCAGTAGTTAACAACACAACTTTCTCATTATTTTTTTTTACATTTTCAAAAAACATATACCAGTGACTATTTTTATTTTGTAATTCAGCCACCATGTACTCATATAAAATATTTGAAAAAAATTCAATATCTTTATAGCTACCATATTTTGCTTGACTATACATTTTTGTAAATTTTATTAAATCTTGTCCAGATGCACCGAAAAATTCTCCATTATTCAAAAATAATGAATGAATATAGAAACTATCTGTCATTTTGAAGTATTTATTTATATCAATAATCCCAGAATCTAAAAATGAATACATAATAGATCTAAAATTTTTTATAGACATACTTTTTATTAGGTTTTTTGATATCCAATCAAATATTAAAGTTAGATTGTCTTTATTTTCATTTTTAAAAACATTCCAATCAATAACTTCTTCTTTTTCAATAAGACTTATAAAATCAATTTTACAAACCACAATCTAATCCCTTAATAAACTACTAATTTCTACATGTTTTTTGATTCTATTTTCAAAATAACAAATTTTTTCCAAACCAATTTTATGAGTTGTTAATAAAATATCTTCAATTCCTAAACCCACATCTTCTGGTGTATGTGCATCAGAACCAATTACGAAATCAATTTTATTTTCTACCCCATATTGAATATTGCTTAAACATGGGTAACTCCACTCTCCAAAATACTCCAAATTTGTTGTTGGATTATATTTACTTTTCCTCAATCCCGATGTATTTAATTCATATGCTAGTTTACTCTCCGTTAACAAATCCATTATCTCACAATGGTATTTTTGCAAAACATCACTATTAACCACTCTTAGTAAAATATCAGGATGCCCTATTGAATCAAACTGATTTGATTTTATTAGAGCTTTTACTTGATTAAAATATGAACAAAAAACCTGAGGGTTATTAATTTTATCTAAATCCCATACATTAATGTTTCTATTAACACCTGGTATGTAATGAATGGAACCAATAATATAATCAGGTTTAATAAAATCAATTATTTCTTGGTTGTAATCGAAACAATTTTCAAAATAATCACATTCAAGACCAAGCAATACTTTTATCTTATTAAAATACTTTTCTTTTAAAGATAAAATATTTTCTTTATAGTCACATATTTCATCTTTTCTTAATCTATTAGTTGAATCTAAAAAAAATGGCGCATGATCTGTAATTGTTAATATACTTATACCCTTATCAATAGCAGATATTATAACTTGCTCAATTGATCCACTAGCATGTTTAGAATATGCTGAATGCACGTGTGAATCAATCATTAGATGCAATCTCTTTTAAAATATCTGGATACATTTCCAACTCCTTCATTACCCAATAAGGATTGTTATTTCTTCGTATAATTTCATTTAAAATCAAGTTTTTTTCCATAGGTTTTATTAAATCCATAAATGGAATCCTATACAAATTATTAATTAATTTATTGTTTTTAACATGATCTTCCAAGTCACCCCAATCAATATCATCCAGGTTTAAATTACCTAGTTTTATATTTTCAATTCCATAGAAAAAAATGCTGCCATCAGGCTTAATGGTTACATCCATACCATTATTTTCAACATTTATACTACCTAAAGTAAATTTTTTATTTGTTTTAATTTCTATTTCCTTAATATACTCCTTTAAATCTAAAAAATTATTATTTTCTATATTTTCAGGTTTTACTAAGTTTTTATAATCAATTTTAAAAACGTAATTTTCATTAATTATAATTTCATCGGTTAAATTATTTACTTCTTTTATTTTTGCGTGGTATCCAAATTTCATAGCCTCAGTGACTAAAAAATTTCTTGTAAATTCTTTATCAGTATCGATTGATCTAAATGAAAAAGATAGAAGACTTTTAGGATTTTTAATAAACCAATCTATGCTTAATCCATGTGATCTATGTTTTATTTTTTCAAGATGATAAGAGTCAGAGCTTATCCTAATATTACATCTGCTTTTAGATTTCAATAAGATATTATTAGTATCAATAAAAAATTTATACATCAACTCTTTTGGTAAAAAACCGCTACTAATAAATTCAAACTCATTTTTTTTATGAGAAAAATCCAATATACTATGGAATGTTTCTATATTGTTTAGAGGTTCACCTTCCCCACTTATGGATATTTTTTTCACAGCATTATCATTTATTAATCCTTTTAAATTTTTTTTTGTTTTTTCTGTTAAAGTTAAATTTACTCCACCTTTATGTTTGTCAGAATACATGCAAAAAGAACAACCAATACCACATATTTGTGTAATATCTATATATAATAAGTGATCAGTCAATTTCATTTGTTATTTCTCAATTTAAATAAAAAAATCATATAAACCTTTATATATTTAATCTTAATTTTATTAATTAGCTAATTAAAACTCAAAAATAACCAGATCTAGTTTTCATTGAATTAAAATTGTACATCATTTTTTAAATAATTTATAAAATATTGATTTTATAATGCTATTTTTTGATCAAAAGATCAAAAAGCGACCCCGAGAATTGTCAGAAGATTATGTTGCATAGCTAAATCAATAAGGTTTAGTACATTTCTTTAAAAGTTTTTTAGCGCTTCATCAATATAGGCTGAAGACGCCATCAAGTTACGGCACTTCCAAATCGATCAATTATACGCTGAAGGATTGGCCAGTTTTAATCAGTTAATTTGGAGCATGACAATAATCTACCAATTTACCTGAGAAGTACTACTTCGCAAGAGATCAAAAATCAAATGCAGCCTTGGAACCTAATAGCTGGTGTATCCTGACTTAAATTTTTTGAATAGTCACCGATCTATTGAAATTCAAGAAATTAGTTTATCAACTATTTCTTTTCCCAATACACCACTTAGTCGCTCATCGATCAAATCATAAATACTACGTTGCAAATCAGAACTTAACTCTCCCTTCATAAAACCATTCAAATCAGGTTGTAATTTTGCATTTTCAAATATATCTAACATTGGTTTGAACTTTTCAGGTTGAATCCCAAGGTCAGTAGTAATGCTCCAAAATGTCTCAGGAATATCTATCTCATATTTTTCTTTAATAGTGGCAATAGTCATAGCACTACCAATACAGGCATACTTTAACTTGTCACTATCTGAAAGATTTTTCAAATTTATTCTGTCTTCATTACTCAGTGTTATCTTTTCTCGCAAATAGTCAATATATGCTTGGTTGTTATCAAACTGCTCCGAAGTAGTGCCCTCTTCTACTGCACGTTCAGTACGCATACCAAGTTCATACATATCCACTTCATTATGTTCAGTTGCAAACACTCCTAGCCCTTTACCCACTGTAAGTGCAGCATCACAAATCCTTGCAACCATTGGAAGCCCACCATTGATTGCATCAATCATAACGCGACCTGTAGATATAACAGTTCCACCAATTGCAGAACATGCTGTACCAACTGCACTTATTGCTCCAGATAACAAGGAGGCTCCTGCACTAATTAATCCACCTAACATTAATATTTTCTCCTTGTACTAGTATGAAAATTTTCTTTGCTAACTACTTTAGCATGATCCTTATCACATAAGAGTGGATAACAAGCTTGCAATTTGCTCCGCCACTGAACAATAGATTCACTTTGAGATGGTATATAAAGATGATGAAGTAGATGTTCAATCACCATTGATACAGAACCCAAACGATTCACAGCCATATTTAACATTAATATTAGATGTTGGTGATTTTTCTCATTTCTCTCCTCCATGTATTTTGTATAAGCACTCAATATTTTAATATCTGCACTAAACGATAATTGATCTTGCCATTGTTCAATACTTAGTGTTGATTGTTGAGCTGTTAGTGGTAGTACATGTCGATTGTTTAGTAATTGATAGAACCGCCAAGAACGGTAACGTAGTTTAGGCTCAATTACATCTAATGGAATATCTGCTTGTGTCGTTGAATTAGGCTCAATTTGAGTAAGCACAGCGCTTTTCCAACCTTGACTAAATATAACTGCCTGGCCTGTTTCTAATCTAGATAAATGCTGTTGTTGCAATGGTTCTAATGCCATAGTATTACCTATCGCAACTTTATCATCTTCAGCAAATAACTTATGAACAATCTTTGTATTGGTATTTTTTATTACTTCAGACGTAAGCTTATTAGGAATTTGATCCACAATGATTAGACCTTCACCATATTTACGTACTTCTGCGAGCATATCACTAAACATTTCAACAGCTTGTCTTCGATTACTACTCATTGAAGGATCTGCTTTCGTGAGAAGATGATGTGCTTCCTCTATAAGTGTTAAGTGTCGAAAATTTGGATTTTTACGATGTTCATTTTTTAATACCTGAATAACATTTGTCATAATAAAGGCTATTAGTAACGATTTTTCAGCCCCGTTGCGAATTTCTTCAAGCTCAATAACAACTGGTCGATGTATCAATTCACTAAAGTCAATAGAACGTAATGTGTTAAATATCTGCCCCTTGGCACCGACTAATAATCCTTGTAAACGTGCCTTAATAGAACCAATGTAATCCTGACGTAACCGTTCATCAAACCCCTGTTCCTTAACTACTTGCTCTGAAGCTTCAAGCAAATCTCGTAATATTGGGAATGGATAGCAACCTGGGGCGAAAGGATCAGGATATAAAGGATGTTTAGAAGTATTAATATCCCATCCCATTTTTTCATAGCATCGATAAACAGCAGCTTCTAATACCTGAGGAATCGCGGCCTCCATATCAAATGAGGCCAAAAAACTTGCCTTAATAATATCAACTCGACTTGAGATAGTCTCTCCTGGCATCATTTCTAATGGATTCAATCTTAATGGTGCAATATCATCACGTCCTGGTGTAAATACAAGCAAATCATCATATTCTTCAATTAACATGCGATATTCAGTTTTAGCAGGTTCAATAACCAAAAATTTTGACATGCTTTCTCGTAAGAGATGATGACAAGTTGTTGTTTTTCCACTACCTGTCACACCTGCAACAAATACATGCTTGTTTAAATCATCTCTATTCAGAGCTACTTTTTTATCTTTTAATATACGACCATATTGTACAAGACTACCTAATGGTAAACTCTCTACAACACTTACTTTTGGTGGATTTAATCCGAATGTCACTTGCTCTTTAAGTTCTATCCCAACTACCTCTTCCTGAGGTAAGCCTGCAATTAAACTTAGTTCCTTTGGTGTAACATATGCACCCATCAGAACTTTTCCTTTTAGATTAATACGTGACTTTAAACTATCGAATATATTTAATATTTGATCATTACTATGTCGAGAAATAACTGGAATCTGTAAATTTTTAACACTTCTAACCCATTCTGGTACTGCTGAAATATCTAGCATTTGTAATGGATATTGATTCCCCATATTTCCACTAAAAATTGAGCGTGTAACATCACCTAATCTTAGTAAGCTATGATGAGAATTTGTCAATAAACTTATATTACATATAAAACTGCCACGACTACGGCCATAATCTACTCTTGGTAGTAAGACCTCATCTAAGTAACTCAACCATTGTTGTGCTTGCCTATTGTGGCGTTCTTCAGATATATTTAGTGTTTCACCTTGATTCAGTGAAGCATTGTAGTTGCTTCCGCTACTTTTTGATTCATTTTCTCCTTTCGATTCACCTTCAGAGTTGGAATGTGAGCTACCTTCAGTTCCTGATTGTGAGCTATCTCTTCTATTTGCAGATTTTGTTGTGCTTTCATTCCCACCTTTTGTATAACTATTATTTGTAGAAAAACTTGTTCCCCGGCTTTCTCCTTTACTCTCACCCCAACTTACAGAACGACCATTCGTTTTCCCATGCTGAAGTGAAACTCGAGCAAGAGGAGCAAGCACTTCATAACCACGATATAACCATTGCTCTAACTCCATCAATTGTTCCATTGCAACACAAGAAGCTGTTATTGCAAGACAAAAATCACTCCCCGTCATCACATCCACTAACCGATCAATGCCCTGAAAAAAAGCATTTTCTCCTTGAGCTTGATCACCAACTGTTCCTTGTAAGACACCTACATGACGGTATCTCTGCAGTTTGTTAATTAGCTCTGTGCCATTATCTGTTAATTGCTGTATGTGACTTCCTTTAAAGTTTCCTTCAAAGTTAGGTTTTAAAATACTTTCTGAGATATCAGATATAGAAATAACAGGTTTAGAATACATATGGTTACGTGCAATTCCCAAATAAAGTGTTACACCATGTGTATCTCCTTTGAGTATATAAATTACACTAGCACCAGGATAACGAATACTACTATAAACATTTTCTAGTGCTTCTCGGCGAGGTGCATCAGAAATATGGCTTAAACTATTAATCTGAAAAAAATGGTAGTCAGCAGCCTGTAAAGCATCATTTGGGACTAACCGTTTGGCGATTTCAGCTAAACTCGTCGGGGCAGTTAGCGCTGTTAATAATTTATCAATGGGTTTTGTAATACTCATGTCATTCATGTAAAATTTATTCTTCCTAATAATTATCAGGCATTATTAACTAATTCAGTAATCATGATTTGATCTGCTCCATCATCCCCTGATAGATAAAGTTTTAATGCATATAGTAAGTCTGGTGTACGATGATAGCCCTCTGGTTTATTTACAACTAATTTAACTCTAGCTACTACTTTAGGTTGTTCAAGCTGATATGCGAGTGCCTCACCTTGTTTATCAGTCATTTTTTCAACTGTACTTAAGAGTTGTGTACTTAAATCGCTATTAAGCGCAAACAGCGAACGTATATTTGGATCTTGGCTTTCTCGCGTACGTAATAGTGCTAATAGCAATTCTAGTCGTAAAATAAATGAATTCCATTTAAAGAACTTATCTTCTTTTTTAAGCCATTTAATCTCTTCTAGTAAATGCTCATTTAATCGATAAGTCAGTGTAATTACTTGTTCTGCTGTTAAACGATGAATCACTGCTTTATCACGCCACATAGCTACGGATAAAATTTCAAGCGTAGTTGCACGTGTACCTCCTGTATCATCACTAGGTGCTAAGAGGTTTTCAAGTAATTGTTGTTGCCATAATTCACTTACATCACCTAAAGCATACTTAAATCGTGTATCTTCATTACGGAGTAAATTTTTATCCTGAGAAGCTTGTAATAAATCATTTACTGCAAGAGGCGGCATTAATTTATGGCAGTAACTCAAGAACATTTTAAGTTCGCTTTCAAGAGTTGTATTAATGCCCTGAGTTACTAATAAATCTTGAGCCTGTTTTATGGCCTGAGTCCCTAAACGGGCGAAATCAGTTGACAACTCTGCTGCATCATTAAAACAACGGGATTGGTCACTAAAAATGAGCATAGGAAAACGCCAACGTTTTGACAGGCCTTTTAGATCGTATTCTGAGATTTCTCCTTGCTCACCGATATTTTCTAACGAAGATCTCCCCTCTTTAGTAAATACATCAGCAGAAAAAATTTGTTTTTCTACATCTAAATCTTTAAATTTGCTTTTATGTACAAAAATGCTTTTATGCTGAGGATGCAATTCATAAAATCCAAAATCCTTAGCAGAAACCCATTTAATATCTTGGTAATTAAAATCAAACCTTTTTGAATTTCGTCCATGTAATTTAAGATGATATATATCATCAAGTTGATTTAAATTCCGTTCAATCCATTCAATAATATTAGTTTCCCTTTCTTTACCAGGGTAGGTAAATAGTTTTTCGAATGTAACTTTCTCAGGAAAAATAGGAATCGCAACTACTTTACTTTCATTATCATCAATCTTTTTACCCCATTGTGCATCCACATGATGAAAAGGTTTTTTTTCACCTATTGGAGAAAAACGTAATTTATAGGGTTGTTCATCGCCATAAGTATAAGTGAGTGTTAGTTTACAGTCGCAGGGCATTTTAAGTGGTTGTCTTAGCGATAACAGTAATGAAAATATCTGTTTATGACTATTTTTACCTTGATAAATAGTAAAACGTATCTCTTCCTTATCTGGTGGCAACGTAAAGGGAGTTTCTATTGGAATATTGATCGCAACACCACGCTCTGGTTTAACCGAAGTACGAGTATCAACAAAGTAAAAATTTTGCTCAATACCTTGCACGGGTAAACGGGCCATCAATGGAGGCAAATGATCTTTCCAAAAGATCTTATGTGGCGCTAAAAATTGCTTTTCTAATAAAATTTGTGACCCTAAAAGAGGATCACTAGCTAACCACTGTGTAGATTTGATTCCATTTTGTTGTTTGATTGCTGTAGAAACTGAAAGAAAGTATGTTTTTTCTTCTTTTTTCTGTAATACAGAGGTTTCTTTCAATAAAACATCAAAAATATCAATATTTTCTACTTTAATTCCAGCTGGTACACGATACCAGTTCTCACCATCATGTAGTACTAGCTGTGCCTTATTTAACACTATTTCGCTATAACTATAGAGTTGAATAAATTTCTTCGCTATATGATGAGGTAAGCCAGAATTAACTAAGGCTTGCTGTAATAACTGTTGTTCACCTTGTTGAGAAAGCTTAATAGATGGGTGCCTTTCAAGGTAAGTCTCTCCAATCTGTTCGCCGCAACGATAATATACAGGCGTAGCATAAATACCGACTTGGTCTGAACTTAATACCATAATCAAATCATTAGGTTTAAAAATTTTTTTATCCAATAAAGCATAGACTGCTGCAATACTTATTGGTAATGGATTTACATTACTAAAATTACGATTAATTTCTCGGCGTAAATCACTCGTTTCAAAGTCACTATGGTGATCTCTCACCAAGTAATGCATCCCTTTATTTACTCGAATTTGAGTCGTTAATAACGTTGCAAAACTATTCAACTGATAATTATAGAGATCACTATTATTAACCTGAGCTAATTCTTTCGTGCTAAATACACATTCATGATCTGATAATGATAGGCTTTGACTACAGTCTAAGCCTGATGCATCAAGAAAATTTGGTCCTATCCAACCTACTTTATCATTACTTTTAAATTTATAACTAGCACCATCAAACATTACTGAGACAAAGTCACTCGATATCTGAACTTGTGGATTTTTCTTCAGCTTAAGTCCTCTATCACCTTGTAGTAAATCGTTAACAAGTCTTTTAGCCACTCTAGAAAAATTTCTTGGCATCGCTCTTTGCCAAGAAGTATTTAAATCAGCACTATCAACATTAGAATTGACTTTTAAATCAATCAAACCATCTACACATCGGAACTCTATTCGCCAAGTCTGTGTTTGCTCTGCTCTCACTCGACGCTGTATTTGGATATCACCATCAATTGTGAGTGACAATAGCAATTCGGCATGAGGCATTATTTTTGCACAACTCTTTGCTACATTATTACCAAGATCGAGAACCAAAACCTCAACTAAATTTTCTTCTTCCGTATGTTTAACAGCTGGGCTTGCTGATAAATCATCAAGCTTAAAGTCCCAAGCCTGATCTAATACTAGACAATTTTCTATACTTGCGAGTTGCTTAAGTAATTCACTAAATAGATTAAAACCAGAAGCGATACCATTTTTTTGTTGGCATTCACAATCATCTTCTAGGCGATTTAACAATCGCCATGATCGCCAAACTTTTCTATATTGTTTATCTTGTAATAATACATTGTTAGGTGGCATATGCTGCCATGGTTTAATCGCAAAAAACTCCTCCTGTCGTAAAATTTTCTGTATTGAATCAATAAAAGTCTCTTGCTGCTCTGTTAATTTGAAATTCGCTGCTTGCCGATCTAAGAGTAAACCTAAAGCACGAATTAAGAATGTTTTTAACAAACGATTTTCAAGCGTATCAAAGCTCATCTTACGCGTAGCAGCTAAAATATGCGGATTAGCTGCTAATTTTTCACGCAGATTATTGCCAGGTTTACGACTTAACCACTGCAAAGAACGGCTATCGAGGCGTTGTGCTAAGTAAACTGGGGTCATCTCATGAACTCTATTAATCGTTTGTCGAGGCATAATCAGAATATTGTTAATAGCATCAACAGCATGATCAATTAGATAAGTAAAACGATCCTGTAATTCAGTATTTTCGAGTGCATGGCCATCGTGACTTAACCAATGACTCATTCGTTGTGGTAATGCTTCACCTGTGAGCGGATCAAAGGTAAGATTAACCAAGTAGAAATGCTGTCCCTGTAATAATTGCTGTGCAATAAATTCCTGTGCTGTATAGCGACCGTATAGTTGCCCAAAGTCGTTCAACTTTTCATTTGCAAAGTTGATCATTTAGACTCCTTGTACCGACTCTTGCTGAACATTAGTTTTTTGATCTGATGACACCGTAGGGGTTGCTAGCTTAAATAGTTCTTGATAGCGTTCATTGCTCTGTTCATTGTTCAAATAATCTGCACTTACCCAATTAAATTGCCCATGTCCTATACGCATCGCCTTATCAAAATCATCAAGAATATCTAACTTTTCTTTAACTAAAATTTCGCGAATTGGATCTAAGCAATGCTGTTTGGCATATCCACGTGTCTCTATCCCACGTAATTTAGGCATTACCTTCTGTACTAATTGATCCTCAAAGGCAAACTTTAGCGCCTCTTTATATTCATCAGGGTATTGCTGTGCATCCAATCCTATAACCAATGGATGATTCACCATATAATATTCAATTGATTGCCAAACACGATGTCCTAATGCTTTCCCATCAGCCCCCAAACAATTATTAATATTTTCAATTAATTGCTTATAAGGTTTTACAATCTCATCTGATAAGCTACTTTGTTTATTAATCCAACCCCACCAAATGCTCATTGGGAGTAAATTTGCTTGTTCAGGCAATGCTCTAAGTTTTTCACGACGATGCAATGAAGTTGGACGAGGGAAGTAGATTGAAGTACCTCGGTCAATCACCTTATCTGATAATGATTTAGTCGTTTCATCTTGGTTCATAGTACCTGCAAACAATAAGTTACGACCAAGAGATAATTTATAAGGATCTATATTAGAACCTAAATTAATATCGATGTAAGGTAGATCATTATTTTTCGCAGCACGGCGTTGCTCTAACTTACTCAGAAAGTCGGCAAAGTAAAGTTCAACATGAGCAAGGTTCATTTCATCAAGTAATACCAAACTTACAGTATCTTCAAGACCATTATAATTATCTTCTGAGTTTTCACTGTCTGTTATTAACTTCTCACGACTTTGTACAAGAAAATTCAGCATCGGTTGAGCTTCATAACTATTACTGATCGAGTTAAAATAGCCCAACATTGATTCTTGTGAATCCCAATTTGGTTGTACAGGCACATTAATAAAATTTATCCCCCCAAAACGGCTATATAACTTAGGTAACTCAGATTTACCTGTACCACTCACACCGGCTAAGACTGTTAAAGGTGACCATTCAGCAATTTTGAGTGCTGTATGGAAGGCACATAAAATACGGTTTGAAAAATGTAGCCCATAGTCATCAATCTTTGACCGAATAGTTTCAAGCCAGTCTAGTTCATTAATAGATTTTTCTTGACGACGTGGCACAAACTTTTCAATATGAGGACGCTTAATATTTCTAAGCCGTGCCTTAATATCTGCTGGATCTTTATAAGATGGACTAACTCGATCCAAGGTCTCTTTTAATTTATTATTATCTGCAATAACTGCCTCATATCTTACTTCAAGACTATTAAACTTAGTTTGCAAACGTTCTTGGTCATATTCTAACTGCTCTTGAGTATCCAAATTTCGTTGCAGTTCGCGTTTTTCGTCCTGTAGCTTCTGATTAGCTTGCTCTAGCTTTGCAACTTCAGCACGATGGTTATCGTAATATTGCTCTGGTTCCTGACTTAGGCGTTGGAGCTCTTCACGCAATACTTTTAACTCTTCATTCTTAGTCGTAAGATCGTGCAACACCTCCTCTGCTGAGCGGTCACCTAACAGTTTTTTAAGCTCATCATAGGCACTATACAATTCTTCTTGCTGTTTAATACGATCTAACAAACGCTGTTTATCTGATTCAAACTGTTTCTCATTTTGTTCAAACTCCTGTAAACGGGTCTGAATACGTTCTGCAATTTTTTGCTCAAGAGAATCTTGTAATGCATCGACTTTTACTCGATCAAGTTTTACATCATTTTGGTCAGTAATTAACTTAGCTTGCTTTTTATCAAACTCTTGTTTGCTTTTTTCAAGATCATCTCGACGCTGCTGAATCTCTGTTTCAAGCACCTTAAAACATTTTTCACGCTGCTCTTGAATCTCCTTATCTAATTCAGCTCTTGCTTCAGAGCGTTTCTGTTGTAATTCTCTCTGCAAATTAGCTCTTTGCTCTGCAAAATCACCATCAACGATTTCTTGCACTCGATCAAGTCGCTCACGTTCTGCTTCTAACCGCTGCTGTTGATTTGCTACATCTTGTAACTGTTGTTTCAACTGTAGTTTTGAATCTGCAAGTTGTTGATCACGCTCCGCAAAAATTTTGTCTCGAAGAGCCGGTAAACCTTGCTCTATTTCTAGCTGCCGAACCTCTTGCTGTTGATGGCGTGTTTCAAGTTCAAGACTACGAGCATGATTATCCTCTTCCTTTTTAATAGCAGCCTGTTCACGCAATTTCACAAATTGAAGTTGGCGTTCTACTTCTTTTTGCCCTTCTATTAATTCTAGCTTTTGCTTTGCCAGCTCTTCTTTTTGCCCTGATAACATCTGAGTATTTTCAACCTGATCTTTGTCATGCTGTTGCTGTTTTTTATCCACAATATTGCTCCATTAAAATCTTAATTAATTTAAATACCGCTTTTTCAATTTCTTTTAAAGTTTCATGCTGACCTAAAATTGGACCAGAATGCCCCCGTATCTTGATTAAATAATCTATCGCTGTGATTAACTTCTCAGCAAATGGAAATTCTTTTCTCTGCTGATCGGTAATCTGTGCCCAAAAAGCAATAAAATTTGCACCAAGAGTTGTATTACAACCATTAAGTGACTGCTGCACTTTATTTGAGTTAGTTTTGCTAATTTGTTTAGCACCTAAAGTTACTAACTGACTTTTTATAAATTCGATGTCGTTTGCTTCATTTACATCGAGGGACTGACACGCTTGATAGAAAGCATGCTGTAAGGCACCTGCTAAAGCATTTGTTCTATCTCTAGCATCCTCTAAATTGGCAAATACTAAAGCATCAAATAACCCTTGATAAACACGCTCATTCATTACGCTTCGCATTATTCCAAAATGCTGATTTAACTTATAGTTAGCTTCACTTCGGATATCCTCTTTAAGCCAATTAGGAGTAATTTGCTCTGATACTTGATTATCATTACTCTTCAACCAATCTGATACAATTTCACGTATTCGCTCTACAAGCTGATGAATAAATTCAATTTGCTCAAAACCAAGTTCATTACGCACAGTATTCGCATCCTGATGATCAATCGGATTTCGCCAACGGCGCAATTTAGCGATATCATTTAATAACTCTGGGTAGGCTTTAGCGAGCCCTCTCATGGGTTGCTGTTCATCATTCCTTGCTAAAAGCAAATGACAAAATAATAAGGCTGACATTTCAGGTTGCTCTGCCTTGAGATAAATAATACTACCCTTATTTGTCTTTAGTAATTTATTAACAAGCTTGCCATCTTTAAACTTAAAACCTATCTGTAATGCGATTTTCTCTGCTTCATTCGCATTGCGTTGTGGATCGCTCGAAAGTTCAGAAATACAGCGTTCAAGCTTAGAAAATGCATAACATTCCGCTAGCATTTTCTCAATCTCGTAATAGCTCTTACTCACAAAAGATAATAAATTATTTTCGTATTCAGACTGATCGATAGAATTTTTTACTTGGCTGTTCTTTAACTCCTCGTAAAGCTTAGCTAGTGATTTTGATTTTTGCATACCCTTAAGTGGATAGTTTTTTCGGCTTTTTTGATATAGGATTTCATATGCTGTTTTAATAGATAAATTACTATCATGATTTTTCCTATTATTAAAACCTCTCGTAAATCTATCCTGAATACCTGAACGAAAACCATCACTTACATATAAGGAATATGTACCAGACACCATAAAAGCATAGCAATGTAGATAAACTAATTCACCATCCGAATTTACTGAAATAGTCCCCTTAGTTGTAACAAAACCATCGTTACGAGTTTTACCAAAAGACAATTCCATTTTCTTTTTTTGTTGACGAAAACGTTTAATAATATCAATTACATCACGCTCATTAGGCGCATTTTTAGAAACTGTTTCACTAAACAAGGGGATTGCTCTTATTGGTGTAGGATTACCTACAGTCCCTTGCCAAAACTCAACTAAGCCGTCATCATTTGCTTCAACATTAATTGATGTTATTTCACCACGAGTGATTATTGGCAACCAACAGTGATTAATCAAATCAAAATATATACTTGCACCAATAACCTGTGTTTGATTATTATTAATTTGATCAAGGATTTGTTCACCTACAGGTGTTAATCTCAATCTATCGGTGATTAAGTCTAATTGCTGTAATTTAAGGCTTAGAAACTCTACAAGGCTAGACTTGCCATCCTCATTCGTAAGCCCCATTTTTTGGCTTAATCTCTCTAGATCACTTTCTCCCTCAGCTAATAAACGTAATAATGTACTCTCAAATAGATTTAAGTCTTGATCTGCTTTCGCTTGTAATGAAATCGCAAAACGTAAGCATGGCCATAAAATATCCTGCGTCGCTTTAGCATGATATTGAGCAATAGAGTGTGGCTGATGCAATACTTTAAATAATTTAGGGATATGTAGATTCATGTAAGCAATACTCCTTGCGCATGATTCTTACACAGCTCATAAAATGCTTTTAATTCAGGTACTGACTGTTCCGCTATGGGTGCTTGAATCAACTGACTATCACCGACAAGAACCAATGCCTTTTTCTGTCGTGTTACAGATACACATAATCTGTTTTTAGACATCAGGTGACCAAATACTTGTTGTTGTTGCTTTGCTGAAAAATTAAGATCTTTCAGAAATTGTGAGTTTTGTGATTGAGAACGAACCATTGATAAAAAGACTACATCGAATTCCATACCTTGAAAAGAATCTACAGTACCAATCCGTAGACGCTCTTCTATAGGTTTGCCTGCATGATCAAAAAGCATTTGATAGTGTTTAGTAACAACATAATTTCCGGCTTCATCTTGTTCAGTAATTTGGTATTTCGCAAGTGCTTTCATTACTTCATTTACTTGAGCTTTATAAAAAGAAATCACACCAAAACTAAGATTTTTACCTTGTTCACTATCAATCCATTGCTTTAATTTCTTAGCAATCATCTCTGCTTCAGCCTTTCTAAATCGGCTCTTACTGGCATTACGATCCTCATTCCCCAGCCGTGCTGGTGCATCTATCCATATAGCTGCTTTATTTTCTATCCCTTCAAGTTGATGAGAAAATTTACTGGCTGGTAGAGGTGATTCATACCCTTCCCCATACAGCTTATAAAATTGATCACTAGCAAATTGTCCTAATAAAGGATGACTACGATATTGTGCATCTAACGTGATCGTTCTAGGAATGCCATCTTGTTGCTCCAATTGCTTAGCACGATGAAATAAATATTGGAACATACTACTTGTTATATGCTGATTAAATTTTTCTTTTATATCCGCATGGATATCATCTGACTCCTGCTCCATCTGCTGCAATAAAGCTTCATCAACAATATGTGGTAGTTGACGATGATCACCAACTAAAATAATACGATCTTTTGCTTGCACCATAGGAATCATCAGATCTCGGGGGCTAGCACGAGCAGCTTCATCAATGATCACCGTGCTATACTGCAGATAACCTTTTCCATCGCCACTTTTTGATTTAAAACGACGAATGACTTCGCCCTCAGATTGCCCTGTTGTCGCCCCATAAACTAAATTGTATTCTGCTAATGCTTCTTGCACTAGATGCGGATTACCCTCTAAATCACTCAAATAATCTATTAAGGCTCTATTTTTAGATTCATTACGACTACGATCTTGCAGCAAATCAAGTGTACGTTGTATTGCTAACTTCACATCTTCTCTAGCTAAGTTGCGTTTGAGTTGAGGACGTGGTGTAAACTGCTTTAATAATTGTTGCTTTACTTCTTTTAATTGAGGTAAAAAATCTAGATTATTTTTTGGTTGCCAAATCATAGCTTGTTGTAATATATCTAAATACTTTTTCTCAATAGTGATCTCTTCCTCATCCAACCAAGCCATTAATGCTGCAACTCTCTGCACCCCATCATCCTTAAATGCTGGTTTTGATAGCCGTAATGCACGTAAAAATCTTATGCCATCGCTCTCACCTAAATGCTGACTATTCAGTTCAGTACCAAGAATCTTTAATAAACTTATCAACTCAGCACTATTTGGTATTCCAATTAATAATGCTTTTGCTTTGTTCACTAATCGTAAAGCTGCACTGTCACTTGGTGTTGTCGCATACGCTATAGCTTCATTTTCAAGCTGTAAATAAGCAATACTTTCTTTCAACTCAGGCACATGCTGATAGATGTTTCCAACAGTTTTCAATCGCCATTCATCTAATTTAATATCAGTAGCATTATTTTGTTCTTTCTCACCTGAACGCTGCCCAAATTTAATTGCAGGCAAGTCATTTACTGATAAACGATTTAATAGATTCTCAACCGCATCATGCTGATAACCTGAAACCAAAATATCACCCTGTATTGACTTACTCTTATCCAATTCCTGATTAAGACGTTCTATAATGGCGGTGATAACAGTCGTTTTACCCGTCCCTGGTGGCCCTTGAATAATCATGATATCAGGAGTATTCAAAGCAAGTTTAATCGCTTTTTCTTGAGTTTTAGTTGGTGGATTTTTAGGAAATATTTTAGTTTTAACAAAACTCGATAATGGTTTTATTTCAGGACGCTGAACACGTCCACTTGGTAATCTAGCATCTTCCTCGATAAGCAATCCTAAATGAGGCATCGCACTTTTACCCTCAATAATTGCATTACGAGCTGCCATCCGTCGCTCAATCTGCACTTGATCACCCATAATAGATTGTACAATAATCATTTTAGTCGACGGTATATCAACTCCTTCTACAATAAGTCGATTTTGCTCAACTTTAACAATTTTTAAAATTTGGCTTGGCTCATTAGCTACTGATGCCACATTATCTTGGTACTCAGCATCTGTACTCACTGAATTAGATTGTTGATCCCAATTTGAAAGATTGCTATCAAAGCCCTTTTTTTGTTTATAGTCCTCAAGTAATTGTGAACTAAATGTCTGCCAATCCATCTCAGGATCTTCGAGATAAGGAACCGAGGTTTCAGGGCTCATCATTAACAATGCATCTTGAGTTGTTAATAAAGTGCGTAGATCTCTATTCAAATAAATAGACATCTGTCTACCAAACTCACCATAGACTTCACACTGTTCAGGCATCACTTCTATGCAACCAATTTCTCTAGCACGCTTAAGTAACTGTTCACCCTCTGTACTTCCATATTTATCCCAAGTGGCTAAATATCCTTTTTGATTTGTAATAATTTTACGCATCTGCTGAGAAGCAAGAGAAGCCACCTGTTTTTGTTGTTCGCTAAAACTGAGCTGTAATCTCACCAAACGAAGTGCACGTGTTGAAGTTGAACAAGCACGACTCACGAGCTTGCGTACCCCTAAATAATCAAAATCTACTGCAGAATATTGTTGTACTGCCAATTGCAAATTATTGCCCAATAAAACTAGACCATTTTTAATTTTTTGCTGTGGTTCTTTATTAGTCAAATTATGATTATCTTCATTTTTTTCAATATACTTAAGTTGATCTAGTGCGCTTTCTCCCAACATCACAATTGCATACTGTTGCTCTAACTCATCAGATAGGCTAAAACTACAATATTGTTCAAGCGCTACTTGAATAGTCTCGAAACTCTCACCTAAACCTACAGATTTTGCTTGTTCTAATGTTCTCGGGTCTAATACAATATCAATTGGGCCTAGTTCAATTTCAGAACCATTAAAGGACACCATTGCCAACTCAAGCTGTACACTATCTTTAGGCCAATCCTTTTGTTGATGTACTCGACTGATCTCAATCAGATTAGCATTCGCTCGATCAAACCCAAGTACTATCTCATTAAATAAAATAGGCTCACGCAAAGTAATCGTAAATAATTTTCCATGAATAACTAGCTGTAACTGACCCGTTCGTGAACTCAAACGTAACTGGCCTAAATCTCCTTGTTTAAAAGAAATTCCTTTACTATCTAGCGGTTCTATCCAAAAAAGATGATTTATTTCAATATTGAGTTGTTTGAATCGCATTATTTTCCTTAACCTTAATCTCAATAATTACCGAGTAAGGAGCATGTAGATATAACTGTACACCTTCCTCTATCTGCTGCTCATTCAAAAACCATTGGTTCGTTAATTGCTGAACATGATTATTATCCAGAATATCTACTCGTACATCCTCTGCTGAAACATAGAGAAACCTATCCCGATCAAATTGATTCACCTCAATCATTGGCATATTGTGTTGATCTATATCAAAATCACCAGATATCCGCCGTGGTAGTTGGATATTTTGACCATCAATAAAAGGAGTAACCCAAGTCCAAATTGGATCACTTACCCCCTCTGATGTATAAAAATAACTAGTAGCGACCAAAAGTTTTGAATGATGTTCATTACAATATGGACAAGACTGTGTATCATTTGTAGATTGATAATAAAAACTCATACCACAATGGCATTGAATAGAACTATCTGCTGCTTTAGCCAATAGCCTCGGTAATGAGTGAAGACTCGGACGTTGCCAAGGCTCTTTACGTCCTTTTCCGAACATTCTTTGAAAAAAATATAGTACATCGGGTGTTAAAACCAATTCAGCAGGTAATCCATTGACTCGTGAATTACTATTGTCTTCAGCATCAAATATAAACGGAAGCTCGCCTTGTGCTGCTTGAACTTCTAAATTAGGCTTACTACTTTCTGAATCGTCTGTTGCCCAGTCATCTTCATCACCTACGACATCACTAAAAAGTTGTCCTTCAAAAGCATTAGACATCGTGAGAATTTTAAATGCTAATAATGCTAATGAGTAAGTATCACTAACAACTCTACCACCATCAATACCTTTAACTATCTCCGGTGCACCATATTGTGGAGTGATTACACCAGACTTCGAACTTACCCCTTCAAAGCGCAAATTATCCGCATCTATCATCCACACTTCACTATGCTCTGGCTTAGTTGAGCAGTAAATATTATCTGGAGAAATATCCATAAATATCACTCCTACACTATGTAATCTTAATAACTCGATAGAAGTCTGGCTCAATAGTTCTAATCTTCTCTTAGTACCGCCAGTGTTAGCATACATAGCCAATGAGTAAGCAACTTCTAAAGGAACTTCCTCACTCAACCAACTAGGACGAGTGAAAGTTTTAGCAAGTTGCTTATTCAAAATTTGCGGCAACCATTTTCCTATCGGTTGCATATCTTGCATCATCTGCATCACATAACCAGCCTGCCCTTCAAGCAAATAAAGTGGTCTCGTAATATGCATTTTATTGGTTAATGGCAACAGATAGAGGTTTTCAAACCGCTTTTGAAAATGATTGATTTCTTCCTTATCCGTTAATTCTTTACCATTTTTCAGTGGCATTTTAACTAACAACTCGGAATCTGCTGTTCTATATACAACCCCTTGTCCACCTTTTCCTAACTCTTTTTTCAGCTCATGCCATTGAGATAATTGATCTTTCACCCGAGTAAGTTTTTGTTCTTTTTGCTGTTGCATATAAAGCTTCCCCTGTAGCTCTTAACTAGAGCACTCAAACATATATCCAACAATGATTAACGATATAAAGCAGCGATAGTCTTATCATCGCTATGACCTGTCACCGGCCAATCGCTTATCCAATGCTTTACATCTAAAGTAACTTCAATATCTGATAACAGACGATATTGGTTCAACAGTTCACGATAGAAATCAATACGATGCTCAGAAGCTAAATCATCAGCAATCCCATCTGTAACTAAAAAGCAAGCCTCTAACTCTACAGTTGGCTGTACACAAAATTTCCATTTTTCAACCTGATTTTTTTTACCTAATGAGTATGTTTGATTGGCAAATAAACTTTCATCTTTATCAGTTAAAAAATGGATCTGTTGCTCATTTTTAACCGACGTAATGATGCAGCAATCACCATCCCCAATGTGAGCAATAAAAGTACTATCTCCAAATACAATAGCGAAGAGTGCTGTACAGCTACATTGTTCAACTTCAGCCCCATTCAGCTCTTCTAACCAAAAACTATGAAACAACTCAATAACAGATAATGGTTCAATTACTAATGTACTCATATAGTGTCGAGCAACTCTCACTACTGCTCGACATACCGCTTGAGAACCAATATGAGATAAAGGCTTACTTCCTAAACCATCAGACACAGCAATCAAGACCAACTCATTATCAAGTTCTAAGTGACAAGCATCTTGATTAGGTAATCCAAGGCGTTGATGAAACGGCCCTATTTCGGTACCACTGAAACCTCGCCATACTAAACTATTACCAGTCATCATCATTCGATTCATTTTCAATAATATGAGTTAAATCAACTCTGCGCGATGGAATCATGGCTACAATTTCGGATCGCAAAATCATATGTAAAACTTGATCTAATTGTTCTGCACGATAGCAATTATTAGATAGCGTATTTAAGTGTGGCAGATCCGCATCACCACCTACACCTATCAGATATAAATGATCGAGTTGGCTTAATTGAAACCGCTGTTGTGCATTTAACTTAAAGTAACCATCTGTCAATAGCAAAAATTTGACGTCTGGGTTTCTTTCAATCCACTTACAAAGTGCATCAACATTCCCCTCCCCGCTAGTGCTAGGTAATTCAACATCACTTCCAACTGACCAATGAAGTTGTGTAATATTCTCTTGCCAGCTGAAATAACATATATTGGTGTCATGTTGCTCAGTAAATTGCCTGATATAGCGTACTAAGTTAACCAACAACATTGGCTTACCATACTCCACCATACTTCCAGAACAATCGATAATGCAGTGAAGCTTAGATAAACTCATCTGACTCTTCTTGCTGTTGATTTTGCTCTTGCTTAACCAATTGCTCTATTTCTTCTGGTTTAGGCACAACATTGGCATTTTGACTATTGGTACGAGTAGTAACTGACATGGTCACAAATTTAAAAAACTCTTGAATTTGTGAAGCATCTTGAGCTGTGAATACTTTATTCTCTGTACCCGAGATAAATTCGTTAAGTACGGTATTAGAAGCTGCACCACCAATTGCCATTGCCATACGGTCACACTTATTTGAGCGCCCATCATTAACTAAAGCACGTAAAGGTTGTTGCCAAGAATCAGTTGGTTCACCATCTGAAACTAGAACAATTGTTGGACGATATGCACGTGATGGCGTTGTTTCCTTGTCTTCAATCATTGCTTTTGCCATCGAAAAAGCTGTACCCATTGGGGTACTACCACTTACTGTAAGGTCTTGCCACTCGATATCTTTGGCTGAAGTATAAGGTGTGTGAAGGAGAACTTTTGCACCAAAAGTAATAATTGAAACTAAGATCTCTACCTCATTTTTTTCTGCACTGGCAAAGTCTGAAATCATTTCTTTTACAGCAATATTAAGTTTTTTAATACTCTCCCCCCCCATACTACTACTGACATCTAACAGTAGTAATACTGGCAAAGGTTTTGCTTTAGCAACTGTAAAATTAGCAGGGTTAAATCCAGCCATAATTTATCCTCTTATTATCTTAAATATATAATTAACAAATAATTAAGCACATGTATTAACACAGCTACGTCTGACCACCTGAACTCTTAGTAAACTATGCTTAAACAAACTGCTATCTTCACTTACAATTTCTGTGTAAATTTACAATATCATATTTAAATAAAAATTCTTCAATAGCAAGCTTGCCAACTATATAATTCACTGTAATATTTCACTCATAACGATAGATTCTTACTGTTGATTTTTAGGGGGGATTACCAAATTACCTCCCTCCTTTAACTACATAAAAAAGTCTTGAGAAGAAACCTTTGGATATTAATTTTTTAGTGGATTTCTGCTGTTCAGCAAGTTGTTTTTCCAATGCTTGATAATTTATTTCAGCGTGTGTTTTTTGTTGTTCTAATTCTAATTTAGTGTCTACTATACATTGACTTAACTCTATTATTTTTTGATTAAGCACTTCAAGCTGATCTTTTTCCTCTAATTTATCCAAGTCATTATTGTCCATTACTTCTTCTAGAGTTTTAATTTTTTCTATTAAATACCGATTTTCAATGAGCAATTGATCTCTTTCCCTTAATAAATCCATATCATTACTTTGTGACTTGCCTACATTTTCAGTTATTTCCCATTGCTGATACTTAAGATTTTTTGCCATTTTCTCATCATATTTTGGTAAATCACGCTCATAAATTTCATGTGTTCGAAAAGCATAAGCTACATAAAAAGCATTATTTTTGACAAAACCAGCTAAACGTTCAGCAGTAGCATTTTGCTTAATCACGATTAAATTAGTTTCATGCCATTTTTCACTATGTTGATTACGCCATAATGGATTCACACTATTTTTAATTAATCGCTTTAAAGCTAACGCTGGTTGTGTATTATCATATTGGAGTTCATCTATCACATTCTGGCTAACTATAGGATAGGAATTACGATTCTCTATCGATAAAAGTACTTCAGCAAGAGGAGAAATCGTTACCATATTATCGCCAATAGGCTCAATAAATGAAGTAAATAGCGGTTTTTCCTGCTCAGTATAATCAATAATACAAGCGTAATATTCTTGCTCAGCTATAGCCGTTTGCTCATCAATACGCTTCAATGCCGGCACAACACGATTGTAAATATCAATGTCAAAACTAAATGGCAGGGGGGGGAGATTAATCAATTGTTCCGCATGTTCAAATATATATACACTACGTTTTCCATATAACATCCCTAATACTGTTACAAATGGAATCACTCCTTTATAGCCACCTGTTGGATTTAAGATCAAATCATATTGGTAATTTAGGTTATCATCCGTTAAATAAGCCAATATTGTGGTGACTAACTCACGAAATCCTTGTTCTTTTAATGATTTTACATCATGTACTTGTAGCCCCTTAATACGCTTAATTTCAATATTTTGTTTCGCAAGACCAAAAATTTGTTCAATATTTTTTTTTAATTCATTAGCGCAAGCTTTACTCGCCGCATTATCTGCTGCTAGCAAAACCACTTTACTCATTGTTGTCAAACCTAATCGTTCAAGAGAATTAATCTCGGCAGATATTTTATGTATGGTGTTTTTAAGTCCTGTAACACGCAGATTTATTTGTTGCTCAAATATTTTTGTATCCTCTTCCCATGCATGACCTGGATTAAAGTATTCAAGTTGCAACTCACAACCATTGGCAATAGAAGTACCTATAGTACAAATAACACATTTATCTTTTTGCATTAACTTACCTTTATCATATAATTTAAATAAAAATTAAACCTATTGGATTGTTTATTTCTTAATCTATCTAACATTCAATGATTACAGTCTCAGACATAAAATAACAAACCTCATGTTGCTGTGTATTGTACTCATTACTCCCTATCTCAATAGCTTCAACCACAATCGCTTCAAGCCATTTTTTAAATTGTCCATTAATTTTAGAACGAATTTGCTGAAGCCAATCTTTTTCGAATGGCCTTATATCTGTTAATTTTGACAAAGTTTCGGCAGAACACTGCTCAACCATTTCCCTATCAACATTAAAAGAAGTAAATACTCGACTATCGCTAGAAACCATTGAATACATTTTCAAGTAAGAAGCGCTATATTTAGTATCAGCACAAAACTGCCGAGTAATATTAATTCTTCTTTCAGGTTGTTGAGATAACCAAAGATAAAATGCTAGTTCTTTCGGTGGAAGTTTAATCTCTATACCATTTACTAAAATACATTTTTTATTAAATATTATTTGGACCTTAATGCTTGTATTTTTATAAGTATTTAATAATGCAATAGTCTTACTAAAAGACTTTCTTTCCATCTGATTTATAAAGCTTGGATCAACCATATTTCGCATTCGCACAAATGGAATCTCTGCAAGAGTAACTTTTGCTGGCTTTGTTGCACAAACCTAGCCTATAAGGTTTATTCAGTCCTATAATTTCAAAATGAATAAACCTACTCCTAAAACTTATCGTACAACCA